>JBFEPB010000331.1:0-2611 GCA_041550295.1 bacterium
AACGATGCCTGTTGGTCGTACAATTTGCTCAACGACGCGGTGGTTGGATTTTTCGATCTCCCACGCTGATGGCGTTGCGGATATGCAGATCGCCTGATTGACCAGGGAGATTACCTCATTGAATGTGAGCGGCCTGTTTTCCAACGCCGACGGCAGCCGGAACCCGTGTTCAACGAGGCTCTGTTTTCGTGAACGATCACCTTCATACATGGCGTTGAGCTGCGGTATGGTGACATGTGATTCATCGATGACCATGAGATAATCTTCCGGGAAATAGTCGATCAGACAGAATGGCCGCTGCCCCGGTTTTCGTCCCGAGAGATGCATCGAGTAGTTCTCGATACCCGAGCAGTAACCCAATTCCAGCAGCATCTCGATATCGAATTTGGTGCGTTGTGTGAGCCGTTGGGCTTCGAGCAATTTGTTCTGCCGACGGAACTCGGCGATACGCTGGTCGAGCTCCTGTTCGATCTGGATAACGGCTTCTTCGATGCGGGGTCGTGTCGTAATAAAATGTTTGGCCGGGTAAATGACGACCTGCTCGAGGTCCTCGATCAGGTGCCCGGTGAGCGGGTCAAACATGCTGATGGTCTCGATCATGTCGTCGAACAACTGGACCCTGATACCGTGTTCTTCATCGGCAGGCCGTATGTCGATGCAGTCGCCCCGCACGCGAAAGGTTCCCCGGGCAAATTCAATGTCGTTCCTGCTGTATTGAATGGCAACAAGAGCGCCGAGCAGCGTATCCCGGTTTTTCTTTGAACCTTTTTCAAGACACACGACGAGTTCCTTTACCTCCTCGGGTGACCCGATGTTATAGATACACGACACCGAGGCGACGATGATGACGTCCTTGCGCGTAAGCAGCGCCGAGGTTGCCCTGAGCCTGAGCCGTTCGATCTCCTGGTTGATACTGGCGTCCTTTTCGACATACATGTCGGTTTCCGGTACGTATGCTTCTGGTTGATAATAATCATAGTATGATATGAAATATTCAACGGCGTTGTGCGGAAAGAAGTACTTGAATTCACCGAACAGTTGAGCGGCGAGGGTCTTGTTATGTGATATCACGAGTGTTGGTTTTTGAACGGTCTGGATCACGTTCGCGATCGTGAACGTTTTACCAGAACCCGTGACCCCGAGGAGCGTCTGGAATGTGCTGTTTGATCTCACTCCTTCTGAGAGCTTGTTTATAGCCAGGGGCTGGTCGCCCTTTGGAGAAAAGGATGATGTGAGTTTAAAGTCCACGCTTCAGCAATCTATACGATCGTGGTTCAACAGAAAGTCTGAGTGCCTGTGAATACGCAACGAGCGTATCACCGCTTATGATATCGACATACTTGCCGTCCCATGCGGGGAGTTCCACGAAAGACCCGTTTGGACCGTTATTCAGCACCGTAATGAAGCCGCCACGGTCAAATGCGTAGACACGCGTGATGTCATTTACATACAGGGTGTACACAGTGGGTGATGTTATCTGATGGTACGTCTTATGTATCCCTATGAGCCGTTTGATCTCCTCGAGCAATGTGCGATTCTGGCTATCTTCATTCCAGGGGAAACTGCCTAAGTTAAGCGGTGCAGCCTGGGACATGCCTACTTCATCACCGTACATGATCACGGGCGAACCGACATAGGTGATCAAAAAAGCATACAGGTTCTTAAGGAGCGCGGTACCGGTCTGGGTAGCGATCCGCTTGTTTATGGTCGAGACGGAAATAAGATTACTCTGATTCGCCTGAGGAGGATTAAAGAACAGCAATCTGCTGATCGCCCGGTCGAAGTCGCTCGTCGTAATCGAATTTTCAATGAAATACGCTGTGACCAGGTTAGTAAAAGCGGGCTGCATGCTTCCGTCGAACCCGCGTCCAGAAAAGTGACGCGGATCACTGCCGAGGAGCAGGCAATCCTCATACTTGGTTTTCATGTACGAGCGCAGGTTGGTCACGAAACTCGCGGGCATGTCCACATCTTCACCGATGAAGAAACCGTCAACGCCGAAGTGCCTCCAGTAGTCTATATACCCGATCACAAAATTGACCACCTGATTATTGCTGAGATCGAGTTTTGGGAAATGCGGATCAGAACGCCAGCAGTCATAGCTCGGCGGGGTAGTCGTGATCGGCAGGGCATTGACCCGATACCAGTTTACATATTTCGATTCCTGTCCGTTTTTTACGATATCAGCGAATATCGGGAATTCGGTCCCTGTATGCGTTACGGGTATGCTGAGAACGACCTTTATGTTTTTTTCATGGAAGTCATCGATGAGCTGTTTGAACAGCACGGTATCCCCGAGCTGGGGGTCGATCGTGTTGTAGCCGATGGGGTCTAACCTATGGTTTGACGGTGCAGGAAAGATAGGCTGCAACAATACGGCGCTGACACCGAGCGATTCAATGTAGGGGATCTTGCGTATGATGCCTTTGAGATCGCCCCCGAAATGGTACCAGTCCTGCGGCGGCGTCCCCCACAAGGCTTTTTGCTGAGGATCATTTGCCATGTCGCCGTTATAAAATCCATCGGCGAAAATAGAGTAATACACCACACCACGTGCCCATTGCGGTACGTTGAAGTGTACTACCCGGGGTGTGTAATCATAGGTTTCCGG
>JBFEPB010000332.1:0-2606 GCA_041550295.1 bacterium
AGTTACTCTCTCATATCGAGAAAAGAGCATATTCACCCGACGTGTCATGAATCACGTGCGGTGACATGATAAAAGCAGTAATGATGTGAAATTCTCAGCAAGATAAGGGTATTTCTATTTAACCTCAATTGACGCACCGACCTCTTCGAGTTTGCTCTTCATGTTTTGCGCTTCTTCCTTTGTTGCACCTTCTTTTACTGCCTTAGGAAGATTATCGATCATATCCTTCGCTTCCTTTAGCCCGAGGCCGGTCAGTTCGCGCAGAACTTTCAACACCTGGATCTTCTTGTCGCCGCAAGATGTCATATTCACGGAGAATTCCGATTTCTCTTCTGCGGCTGGTTTGGCTCCTTCTGCTGCTGGCTGAGCCATCATCTGTATCGGGGCTGCAGCAGAGACCCCGAATTTGTCCTGCAAGGCTTTTACGAGCTCGGATAGTTCGAGTACTGATAAATTGCCAATTTCCTCGACCAAGGCATCAACACCCTTTTTTGCTTTCGTCGTCATTTTGCCTCCTTCTCTTTTAACGCTTCAAGGGTATATAGTAAATCTCTAATAATTGATTCCAAAGTCCCAACAAAATTCCCGATAATATTGATCGATCCGACAAGATGAGCGTATAATGCTTCCTTGGATGGGATTTTCGCCAGCTGCGTTATTTCGGTAATGTCGAAGAATCTTCCCTCGACAATCCCGCCTTTCAACTTCAGGTTTTCGGTACTATTCAAGATCTTTGCCAGAACTACCGGATCGTCAAAAGCTATGGCAATACCTGTTGGGCCGACGAATAGATCACTGATCGTGCCCTCGTCAAATCCCATGTCTTTCATTGCCAGGAAACCAAGTGTATTCCTGAGTACCACATAGCCTGCTTTATTCTTTCTAAGCTCACGACGTAGTACTTCAAGATTCTTTACCGGAATGCCAGTGAAGTCCGTGAAGTAGAATGCTTTTCCAGGTTTAAGATGCTCTTTTATTTTCTCCACATATTCGAGTTTTTTCTGTGCAGGCATCAGATACCTCCTTTTCTGGCGTGTTCGGCAAGTTCCTTCTCGTCTATTTTTATCCCGGGACCCATGGTTGAAGATATGGTTATCGATTTTATAAGATTGCCCTTTACCGTCTGTGGCTTCGCAGCAAGAAGATCCTCCATCAAGACCAGGATGTTCTCGTTCAGTTTTTGATCGTCAAAACTCGCTCGCCCTACAGGAACGTGTATACAGCCGGTCTTGTCGGTCTTAAACTCGAGTTTACCTTTCTTAAGGGCTTTTACCTGAGACGCAACTTCAAATGTTACGGTACCGGCTTTCGGCGACGGCATTAGTCCTTTCGGTCCCAATATTCTCCCTAGTTTACTGATGTCAGACATGACGTCGGGAGTCGCGATTATTACGTCGACATCGCTCCAACCACCCTTTAGTTTTTCGAGGTACTCATCAAATCCAGCGTAATCGGCTCCAGCATCTTTTCCTTCCTGTTCTTTCTCACCTTTGGCAAGGACAAGTATTCTCTTGGTCTTACCGGTCCCATGGGGTAGGTTGGCGAATCCGCGCACGAACTGATCCGTCTTCTTCGGGTCTATCGCCAGTTTAATCGATAGGTCGATCGATTCGTCGTATTTAGAGTTCGCTGTTTCTTTTGCCAATTTAATTGCCTCGTCAAGTGGATATTTCCTGCCGTCGATCTTGCTCTTATTCGCTTTGTATCTTTTTGAATGCTTCATTATTCCTCCACCACTATTCCCATACCACGTGCGGTTCCTTCGATGATCTTCATGCATTGTTCGATTGTGTCGCTGTTGAGGTCTTTCATTTTACGCTGCGCGATTTCCTTTATCTGCGCCCTACTGACCTTACCGACCTTTTCACGGTTCGGGATCGGTGATCCCTTGGCGATACCTGCTGCCTGCTTGAGCAGTACTGCAGCAGGCGGGCTCTTGAGCAAATAGGAGAACGTCCGGTCATTGTATATTGTAACCACCGCGGGAACGATCAGCCCGGACATGTTTTTTGTTTCGGCGTTGAATGCTTTGCAGAAGTCCATGATATTGACACCGTGTTGTCCCAGCGCAGGGCCGACCGGTGGAGCCGGTGTCGCGCCACCTGCAGGTATTTGTAGTTTGACGGTTGCTATCACTTTTTTTGCCATCTTTCTCCTTACAAACTCTTCAACTGATGAAAAGCTAATTCAATCGGAGTGGTTCGTCCGAATATAACAACTAATACCTTGACTTTTTCACGTTCCGGATAGATCTCTTCGATGGTGCCAACGAAATCAGTAAAGGGACCATCGGTCACGGCCACGCGCTCGCCTTTGGCAAAAGGAATCTTCGTTACGACTTTTTCCTTGGACTCCTCCAATTGTTTGAGAAGTTCGGTGACCTCATCGTCGCCAAGGGGTATTGGTTTGTCCTTGGAACCGAGAAAGTGAGTAACGCCTGAAATCGAATTGACGAGGCGCAGTGTTTCATCATTGCCTTCCATCTCGATGACAATATAGCCAGGGTATAGGCGTTTTTCTTCAACCACCTTCTTACCTTTCTTGATTCGTACTTGATTCTCCACAGGAATAATGATCCTACCGAACGAATTTTCCATCTCTTTATC
>JBFEPB010000333.1:0-2599 GCA_041550295.1 bacterium
CATTGATGTCGTCATCGAGTTCAAACAAATTCTGTTCCCATGCTTGCATGGCTGCAACTGCAGTCACCAATTTCGAAACTGAGCCAAGATTGAAACTCGTCGTATCCGTGACGGGAATGCTGTCTTCGATTTTTGCCCAGCCATATGTTCCTGTCCATATTATTTCACCATCTTTAATGACACCTGCTGCGAGTCCTGGTAGATGAAATGTATCCATCTTTGCCAGGAAGAACGTATCCAGGTGTGCGGAATCGCGGCAGACATACATGACCGGACTCTCGGCATGTACAGCACCGAAAAAAAACAAGACAGCGATGCACGATAGACCTATACGGTTCATACCTACCCCCTCGTTACTATACTGTGTTACTAATCTGCACGAAATATCTGAAGGATATATCGAATACTACTATAGTATACTACTGGTAAGGAAAACCGTCAAGTCTCAATTTTGGTACAAAATTGACGCAGCGAACATCTATGTAAATCTCATCAACAGCGAAGCATTGCGAATACTACCGCTGAGGTGATCGGTCACGGCACCCTGCGGAGGGTAAGTCCACCGTATTACCTGTGAAGTCGGGTTTATACAGTGATAATAACATGAGAGTGCTTCGTCACTATATTCCCCGCAATGACACTCGTCTTAGGCGTGGTGTGATAGTGGTTTGTTGACAGTACTATTCCCACGGATATGATCGTCGAGCATCTAAAACCAATAGCCATTGACCATCTGTCAATCCGGGATGGCGGAACTTGGATTTCATAGGACAGGCATAAGCTTTTACACTTTTGAGCCTTTGTGGGGCCAAATTGCGACGTATTTCGTATTCTGACAACGTATTACATGATCTGACAGACACTAGTTCTATTGTATTTGTGGTGATATTTCAACGGTTTATTTCACTCCTCAGGTTTTATCCGCAAAAGTAACAAAAGTTTATGCCTGTCCCCAAGGTGAAGGTCTCCCATTGACAGGGTGGTAGATATGAGTATATTGATACAGAGATATGAACAGAGAATTGCACAAGCGCCGATTTAGTGGCTCCGTTTGATACATCATGAAAACGCTTTTGGCCTCTCCGTGTACATCAGAAGAGAGATTGTCTGTAGGATTGGCCATACCGCACAGCCAGCTCCCATGAAGGTCCTCTAAAACACAGGCGAAGATGATCCGAAGGCTACTGTGAAGCCAACCGCAAGAAAACGTCTCAAGCGAATTGCCTTTATCGGCAACTATCTACCGCGTCAGTGCGGTATTGCTACTTTCACGACTGACCTTTGCGAATCGATTGCATCCGAGTTTACTAAACTAACCTGCTTTGCTCTGGCGGTTAACGATGTGGAAGGGGGGTATAGCTATCCGCCGCGAGTCCGTTTTGAGCTTGCCCAAAACGACATCGTTTCTTACCGGCGCACTGCGGATTTCCTCAACATTAATAACATAGATCTTGTTTCGCTGCAGCATGAGTATGGCATCTTCGGGGGTATTGCCGGGAGTCACATACTCACGCTCTTACGTGAATTGCGTATGCCATTGGTAACAACACTCCATCCTGTTCTCCGCAAGCCCGATCCTAACCAACACAAGGTAATGCTGGAATTGATTCGACTATCTGACCGGCTGGTAGTCATGAGTCAGAGAGCCGCGGAGTTTCTACATGACGTCTACAAAGCACCTGGAGAGAAAATCGAGATAATTCCTCACGGTATTCCGGATATTCCATTTGTCGACTCGAATTTCTACAAAGACCAATTTGGCGTCGAAGGGAAGATCGTTTTGCTTACATTCGGACTGCTGTCCCCCAACAAAGGTATCGAAAATATGATCAAGGCTTTGCCGGCGGTTCTAGAACGGTATCCCAAAATCGTTTATGTCGTGGTCGGTGTGACGCATCCGCATACCCTTAAACACGAGGGTGAGTCGTATCGCCTTTCTCTGGAACTTCTGGCCGAAGAATGCGGTGTCAAAAAAGGAATCATCTTCCATAATCGTTTCGTGAGTTTGGATGAACTTGTGAAGTTCATCTGTACGACCGACATCTACATCACACCCTATGTCAACCCGGAACAGATTGTCTCGGGGACTTTGGCTTACGTTGTGGGTGCGGGGAAACCGGTAATCTCGACTCCCTACTGGTATGCTCAGGAATTACTCGATGACAACCGGGGTGTGCTTGTTCCTTTCAATGATCCCGGAGCGATTGCGGCTCAGGTAATTTTTCTGCTTGAGAACAGCGTCAAACGGCATGCGATGCGCAAACGGTGCTATCTACTTGGGCGGGAAATGATCTGGCCGGTAGTTGCCAAAAGTTATTTGAAATGCTTCGAGAGTGCATATGAAGAGAGGATGCGGCGCCGACATGCCATTTTCGTGGCCAAGACATTGAGTCAACGGCCACCCGACTTACCCCTTTTGAACCTAAGCCATCTGTTCGCTTTGACGGATGATACAGGTATACTCCAGCATTCTGTCTCCATTGTGCCCAATTATAATGAGGGCTACACGACTGATGATAATGCCCGGGCTTTGGTTCTGACAACAATGCTTGAAGAAATCATGCAGGATACCGAGCCGAAAGTTGACAAATTAGCTATC
>JBFEPB010000334.1:0-2597 GCA_041550295.1 bacterium
AACATCCCAACTCGCCCCTCCGAATGTCTTTGACCAGACTTCATTCCCTTCATCATCAATCTTCAGTAAATAGAAATCCTTAGATCCAGCGCCAAATGAAGTAGTGTACCCGAGTACGAGGTACCCATCCACAGTCTCCATACATGCATTGCCATATTCTGTCCCTTTGCCGCCGAAGCGTTTACACCAAATCAAATTGCCACTTGCATCAGTCTTAATAACCAACATATCCGCATCCGTAGCCCCAGGGGCGAAAGTATAGCCAACGAGAAGAAGACCTCCGTCCCGCGTCATGCAAAAAGCACGCGCCCCATCGGCACCCGGACCGCCGTAATTCTCCGCCCACGCAATATCATCCTCGCCGAAATCGACGTCCTTTGCCGTGACGTACTCGGCGCTTAAGACCTCTTTAGGCCCGCGACCCTGATTGTTCTCAATAACGGTAGCGACTGCCATCATATTTGCATAATTGTAGTACTGTCCTCGTGCACAAGTAATAATGTTCCCGTCGATTACTGGAGGGTTATCATTTTGCGGGCGTCCGATATAGTTTGCCCCTGCGTCAATGTACTCTTGGCGGAACCTCGGCGACCCAACGATGAAACGTCCTCCTATCACGTCAGCAGCCGCCAGTGCGCGGACTCCAACGCAGGTAGCGAAAACGGCCAATCCGTAGTACGCCGCCCCTCTGATAAGACGTAACGCTTCAGGGCTGTCGATTATGTCGCCGACCGGGTTTTCAACCGGTGCCGCATTGCCAGTCGAAGGTGCTATGATCATGGCGTCATAATCACCAATACTATGTATCTCCTTTACATTGACATCGGGGATGAGCGGAAAGACTTCGCCGTGGCTGGCGAACCACGAGCAAGGAGTCACCGTATCAAGAACCCCGGCGTGAGTGACGTTCCATCCGTACTCCTCGATCACGTCTCGCAGCAGATAATAATTGGCCCCCAAATTTTGCGGTGACAGGATCAACGCATTAACGCCGTTGTCTCGCTGAGGCGCACACGAAGCCACCAGGAACAGGGCCAGAGCTGCTATTACCAGATATTTTCGCGTCATGGTACTACCCTCCATGTGTCAAATTGGATCATTCGATCTCCTCAAATTCGCCTGTTTTCCTGTTCTTACGCACTTTATCCCATTCGAAATACCTACCATTCATCACTATGTATATGCCGTGCGGCAGGGTCTGGACGAACGCAAGGGCACTACCCAGATTGAACAGCCCGTCAGAACTGCCAAATGTGTAAGGCACCATGGCACCGGTCAGTACGACCGTTTTGTTCTTGACCCATTCGGCGATCACCTGTGCCGTATCGACCATCGTATCCGTACCATGTGTGATAACAACGCGTTCTTCTTTTGCCTTAGCGCAGTTTCGCGCAATTGTCTCCCTATCTTCATCACTGATCTCCCGGCTGTCCACCATCATCAGCGTCCTCACATCAACTGCCACTCGGCACCTCCCCAGCATAAGCGTATGAGGAACGTGGGTCTCCTTGAAATAGAGCTCTCCCGTTAACTCATTATACTCCTTGTCAAAGGTACCGCCGGTAACCAAGATCCTGATGTTCATGACGACTCAATACGCTTTGAATGCTTCCTTTGTGCGACCCCTCACTCCTCCGGCATACACAGCCATCGTAATCGCAAGGACCGCTCCGATCTCATCATCGGTGATCTTCTCCTGCTTGGCGACGCCAAGTAAACGGTTTATTCACGTCGGACAGCCATTCACCAATGCGACTGCTATCTGGACCAATCGTGTGGCACGCAACCCCAATTCCTGATTCTTTTCTGCCGATTCGTAGAATTGAGAGAATGCTTTCTGCTGCTCCTCCGGCAGAATACTGCCAGTTTCTGCTCGATTGCCGATGCTACACGCAGATATTGCCATGACCACCGACCTCACCGCTTCAATTTTCTCCTCAGTAATTCCATGCTCCCTGGCCACGCCAAGGTAGTTTCTCACTCATGACACACATCCAATAGATAGCGCGGTCGCAAGATGTATCATGAGCGTAGTATCCTGATCGAGCATCCTGTTATTGCGGGCAGACTCATAGAAGTCGGAAAAAGCTCTATCCTGTTTGCTTGACATTATTCACTCCCATTCAAAGAATCTATTGTTGACAGCCCATCTGGTTGTCATCTTAATGTTGCCTGATCCCTCAAGATCCCTGTAATTTCGCTGATAGTATTCGCGACACGGCAGTTGTTCATTTTAGTAACCCAAGGGAAATCAAAATGAAAGACGGTCCGTTCACTATTGCATGTATCATAATACCGATCCAGGTATTCTTTCTCTTTTGTACAACATAAGGCACAACGAATAGTACGGGCACTAATAATACTAGCAGGTCAACCCCAAAACAAATATGAAAGAGGAACCATAGAAATGCGTTGACCATCCAGGCGAATTTGCCAAAGCGAAGTTCCTGCCTCGGTAGAATGTATCCTCGCCATAGAAGTTCTTCCCCTATAATATTGAAGAAAAAGAAAGGTACCCATGCCAGTAACAAGAGCCGCTCCGTGCCCTTAAGCGGTTCAAAATGCAGAAAAGGAGCCGAAGTATCGATCGGGCTGAC
>JBFEPB010000335.1:0-2585 GCA_041550295.1 bacterium
ACCCGGGAGGTCACCATCGGTGGAGGCCATGCCGGCATTGAAGCTGCGCTCGTGGCGGCCCGAATGGGCCACAGCATCCTTGTCTTGACCCTCAGTGTTGACACCATAGGTCAGATGTCGTGCAACCCATCGATCGGCGGTGTTGCAAAAGGCCATCTGGTAAAAGAGATCGACGTGCTGGGTGGAGAGATCGCGCAGCTGGCTGACAGGAGTGCCATACAATACCGGATTCTGAACCGTTCCAAAGGCCCTGCAGTATGGTCGCCCCGCACCCAGAATGACCGCCAGCAATATCGAACGTGCGCCAGGAAGGTGATCGAGGAAAACGACAACATCGATGTCAGAGCGGACGAGGTGACCGGGATCATCATCGAGCACAATACAGCAACCGGTGTTAAAACTTCTTCCGGCAATGAATACCGCAGTCGTGCCGTCATTGTCACGACCGGCACCTTTCTTAATGGACTGATGCATATTGGCGTTGAGAGTTTTGAGGGTGGCCGCATCGATGAGCCAAGTTCTTCGAGATTGAGTGGGTCGTTGAAGTCGGCTGGTTTGTCCCTCGGAAGATTAAAGACAGGCACTTCGCCACGCGTGAATGCCGAGAGCGTTGACCTGCTAAACCTCCGCGTGCAGCAGGGCGACCGCTTCCCGGTCCCCTTTTCTTTCCGCACAGAACGAATCATCGAAGATCAGTTACCGTGTTACATCACTCATACCAATCAGAAGACCCATCGTATAATACGGGAGAACCTGGACCGGTCACCGCTTTTTTCTGGCAAGATAAAGGGTGTAGGGCCGCGTTATTGTCCTTCTATCGAGACCAAGGTAGAGCGATTCTCACAGCGGGATTCACATCTTATCTTCATTGAACCCGAGGGGATCGATGCACCTGAATACTACCTGAATGGACTATCCACTTCATTGCCATATGATGCACAGGTGGAAATACTACACAGCATCAAGGGTCTGGAAAGATGCGAAATCACTAAACCGGGGTATGCAGTAGAATATGATTTTGTTTATCCGATACAGCTATACCCGACCCTCGCCTCAAAGAATCTAAAAGGTCTTTATTTTGCCGGACAGATCAATGGCACGTCGGGCTATGAGGAGGCGGCTGCCCAGGGTTTCATGGCTGGTATCAACGCGGTATTGTTGATTCGTGGCGAAAAGCCGTTCGTCTTAAAGAGGTACGAAGGGTATATCGGTGTGTTGATCGATGATCTCGTTACCAAGAACGCAACCGAACCCTACCGCATGTTCACATCCCTGGCCGAACATCGGCTCATTCTACGGATCGATAATGTCGCAGACCGGCTCATGCACTACGGCGTGGAGTTCGGGTTGATTACATCTGCACAATGGCAGTTCTATCGCAATAAGAGATTAGAGATCGACCGGGTCATTGAACAACTCAAGGAGAGAGTAGTGACATCCGGTGTCGCCAATCCAGTACTCACGGCGAAGAATGAAGCGGGAATTCCTGCGGAGCGGGGCGGGCAGAGCCTGTGGCAGTTACTCAAACGTCCTCTTATTCACTGGGATGATATACAACCATTGAGTGACATCACGGCCGCGTCCGATGTCGCAGAAAGAGTGGAGATTGAGGTAAAGTACGAGGGGTACATAAGAAGGGAACAAGATGCAATAGAAAAATTGAGCGAGCTGCAGCGGGAGAAGATACCTTCGAACCTAGAATATCGCGAAATTGAAGGATTATCCAACGAAGCAAAGGTGAAGCTGGCCAGCGTCAAACCGGCAAACCTCGACCAGGCGTCCAGGATCCAGGGTATTAGTCCATCAGACATAATGCTGCTCATGATGTATTTGAAGAAGGAGGCAAGGAAGTAAAGATGAGTGAACAAATAATTGGTTATCTGCGCACGAGGATGTCGATTGAGGATGTCGGGGGTTCGTTGAATGTACAATGGGTGAGAGGTACAATTCATCATCCGTTACCACAAGCAATACAGGAAATCAAGGAATATTTCTCGCACACCGAATACACACCTCTGTTCAGAGAGGAGAACGGTCAACACATTATCCAGTTCGGGATCTATCGGAAGCCGGAGACAAAACCGAAATACTGGTTGAACTTGTTACTCTTCATCGCGACAATTCTTTCTACCGTGTTCGCAGGGTCGCTTAACAGTGGCGGAAATCCTTTTGTCAATCCGTCTGACCTGCTCCTCGGCATTCCTTTCTCGCTTTCGATCATGACCATACTGACCTGCCATGAACTGGGTCACTATTTTGTATCCCGTAGAGAAGGTATGATGACTACATTGCCCTACTTCATTCCGATGCCGCTTCATTTCATAGGGACATTCGGCGCGATAATCCGGATGAAATCGATTGTGCCTTCGAGAAAATCATTACTCAGAGTCGGCATGTCAGGACCACTCGCAGGTTTTGCTGTCGCGCTACCTATAACTTTGCTTGGTATCTATCTTTCGGAAATAGGGATTGCCCCAGAAACAGAAGGTGCCTTGAAATTGGGCGATTCACTGCTGTTCGGGATCTTCGCCAGGTTGATACACAGTTCGATTCCACCAGGGCACGACCTCTTTCTTCACCCCGTG
>JBFEPB010000336.1:0-2567 GCA_041550295.1 bacterium
AATTAGGTTATCGCGACGAACTAGCGCCTCAAACTGCAGTTTGGATCGAGGATGCTGAGGGGAAGTTCATAAAGACGGTTTATGTTTCCGGTTTCAGTGGCTATGCGAAAGAGCGGCAGGTTAACCTTCCGGTTTGGGCAAAGTCTTCTGAATTCGCAGGTGTCGATGCTGTGACCGGCGCGAGCATTGACCTGGGGCACCATGTTTACATTTGGGATCTGATTGATCATTTAGGGAAGAAAGTGAGTCGAGGCCAATACAAGGTCGTTGTTGAGGTTGCCTACTGGCCGAGTATGCAGTACCAGCGCGTAGAAGCACCGGTCGATATAAATAAAAGTGAAATGCATAAGGTTGTTGAAGAGGGTAATCTTATTCCGTATCTGGAGGTGCGCTACCTGCCCTGATTCATAGTGACTATGTTTTACAGTAGTTTCGCGAAAATCAAGATGTCGAGTAGAATGAGAAATAAGAACTGAATGACGAAATAGTGTATTATTACTGTGCCCTTAGTCCGTAATCCTGATTTACAGTAACTCAGGGTAACAAGAAACGCAACAATAAACCACGCGATGTAATTTTGCAGTGGCGCAACAGGCAGCGTCCACTGCCAGTAGTCGAGATTCACGGCCACAATCTCAAGTGGTATGTCAAACACGGCCGTGAGTGATCCCGCCAGCAGTGCGCAGCACCAACAGTTGCCAGCAAGTATCCGTTTGCACAGTCGGCTGGCTATCGTAATGGCCCCCAGAACGACGATCACCCAGTATAAGCCGATAACCAGGGGGACCTCAAGGAATTTAATGCCGAGAGTGCCACCGTAATGGTATTCACCAAAAATGATGCCGCTGTGTACACCGAGCACTTCCACCGCGAAAGTGAAGATGAAGGTGCCGAGACACCACAACATGAATTTGATATCGATGCCCGTCGTCCTGAGCAGAGCTGCCGCACCTGAGATGAGAAGTACATAAGGTGTCAAAGCGAGCATATAAGGGAAGGTGATATCGACGGCGTGTCCGACAATGCCGGCAGCATAGACAGCGTACAATACGAAGAGTAAAACTTTGTCATTAAAAAAACGACGGATCCCTGGATTCATTTTTCTCCTTTCATAACCAGATCTGCCGCAATTCGACCCGAAAGCAGAGCGAGGGGCATGCCGCCGCCTGGATGGCACGTGCCACCACAAAAATACAGCCCGCGGTAGATCATGGACTTATTTTGCTGCCTCATGAATGCGCCCGTGATACTGTTCGATGCCATGCCGTAGAGGCTGCCCTTGCTGCTACTGGTCTCCCTTTCAATGTCACGCGGTGTCATTACAGATTCATATACGATGAGTTTCTCGATATCGATACCCAGTGTCCTTTTGAGTTTCTCGGTGACGGTTTTTCTTACTCTTTGGGTTTCTGCTGACCAGTTCTGTCCGGCCATATACGGGGCATTTATCATGACAAACCAGTTCTCGTACCCGTTGGGCGCATCTGTTTGGACATACTTCGATGTTATATTTATATAGATTGTGGGGTCTTCAGGGCATTTTTTGTTTCTGAATATATCTCTGAATTCTTTTTGATAGTCGTTCGAGAAAAATACGTTGTGTACCTGCAGATCACCGGGATTGCCCTTTATCCCCCAATAAAAAACAAGTGCTGAAGATGATGGCTCTTTATGCCTGTACATTCTGGCCATTGGCGAGTTGCGGTCCTCGAGTAGCACACCGTAGACATTCCTGACATCCGAATTTGCCACAACGACCTCATGGTCTAAGATAGTATTGTCCATCTGGATCGCCTTTATCCGGTGTTTTTCGTGGATTATTCTGGTGACTTCTTGACCGAAGTGAAACCGCACGCCTTTTTTCTTGGCGATGTCGTACAGGGCCCGCGGGATTGAGTTAATGCCCTCATCAACATTGTATGCGCCGAAGTAAAACTCGACATAGGGTATGATCAAAAACGTCGCCGGCGCACGGTAGGGCGATGAACCATTATAGGTCGCATAGCGGTTGAATAATTGCACAACCCGGTGGTCGCTGAAATACATGCTGTTCACTTTGTTGAGCGTTCTGGATACTCCAAGTTCGCCGAGATGTGTGAGGGCGGAAAGACTATTACTGCTCGGAGTACGGAAAGTGATGAGCGGACTGTTAAACAAGAAAATATCAGCTGCAAGTTCATATATTTCTTTGCAGCGTTCGAAGTAACTGTTTATACTTGATCGTTTATCTTTGGTCTTTGCCGCGAATTCTTCTGCGAGACGTTTCATGTCAGCGTAGGCATTGATAATCGTTCGGTCCGGGTATAAATACCGGCAATTTGTGTGAAGTCTTTCAAAATGGAGAAACCTGTCAGGGTGCGCGTCCAGTTCCTCAAAATGTTTCTTGAAGACGAACGGCATGGTTAACAGGGATGGTCCTTTGTCGAACCTGAATCCTGATGCGCGTAGGACGCTGGCTTTGCCGCCTGGTTCGGCATTCTTCTCATATACGTCGACCCGGTATCCCGCGTGCGCGAGATGTGCAGCCGCTGACAGTCCGCCGATGCCAGCGCCGATTACGGCGACGC
>JBFEPB010000337.1:0-2554 GCA_041550295.1 bacterium
ATAGCAGTGGGCTATGGTTCGTTGTTTCTAATCATCTATCTCGTCGTCATTGGATTACCTCTCACCTATTGGAACTACGCACATGAAAGAAAAATCCTTTCCCAGTTCTCAGCGTTTGCAAAGAAGCAGGGACTCGACACCACAAAAAGTATTGACCGTTCAAAGTCCTGGGACAGATACGTCGCCACGATAAAAAAGAACACGAAGCAAAAGTAAACCTCCTTGATGGATGCGTCTGCACGAAAAGTCTTTCTGTCGATAATCCTGCTTGCGTTGTGCTGCATCTCCTGCGCGCAGGACAGAACAAAAACCACATATCGGATCGTATCCTTGTCCCCGGCAATGACCGAGATTCTTTTCAGTATCGGCGCCGGTGATCAGATCGTCGGCGTAACCACTTTCTGCGATTTCCCAGAGGACGCAAAGAGGCTCCCGAAGGTCGGTGATTTCTCACACCCCTCAATTGAGCGAATCATCGGCCTCAAGCCAGACCTGGTCATTGTCAACCTTCCTGAACAGGGCCGGATAAAAAAGGAACTCGATAAACTGGAGATAAAAACCTTCGTGTCTTCGCCCGCATCACTCTTTGAACTCTACGCTGAATTGTCAGTGCTCGGCTTAGAATTGGGTAGACAAAAAGCAGCGGATTCGCTGATATCATACATGAAGCAGAACCTCCAAGCAGTAACGCCTGACCGTCGGCCAAGAATCTACGTCGAAATATCACCGAGGCCGCTCGTCACGGTCGGCGCCCATTCCTTTTTGAATAACCTGATCCACGACGCAGGCGGGGTCAATATTTTTGAGGATTTGGAAAAAGACTATCCCGTGATCTCTCAAGAGACCGTAATAGCTCGTGATCCAGACATCATTATCGTGCT
The DNA here is from genome assembly GCA_041550295.1 of bacterium. Taxonomy (GTDB): domain Bacteria; phylum Hydrothermota; class Tepidihabitantia; order SM23-42; family SM23-42; genus SM23-42. The sequence continues at coordinate 882 of JBFEPB010000337.1, forward strand.
TCACCCTGAGGGAGTAACCGGCCGCATCGGCTGGCAGAATGTCCGAGCAATAAAAGATGGCCTCGTCTATGTGGATCTAAACCCGGACCATCTCATGCGCCCTGGGCCAAGGTTGATCCTCGGTTTCAAGCGGCTCAGAGATATCATAAATGGCTAAGACTGTACTGATCATCGCGATTTTCTTGGCTGCCATCGCGCTCGGCATCCTTGTCGGGCCAACTCCACTCGATGCACAGATCCTGCAACTGCGCATCTGGAGGGTTATTCTGGGAGTCTTTGCCGGCGGCGTACTTGCTTTTTGCGGCTGTCTGCTCCAAGGTCTTTTTGGCAATCCCTTGGTCGAACCATATACCTTGGGTTCCGCATCTGGGGCGGCCCTCGGGGCATCGATCGGCATCCTGCTTTTTGGCACGATAAGTCCGGTTCTGGCATTTCTTGGCTCACTTGGCACAGGCTTCTTTGTCTATACGGTCGCACGCATCGAAGGAGGGTTACTGAGGGACCGCTTGATCCTGGCCGGCGTTGTCCTGAGTTTCCTCTGCTCTTCGCTGGTCATGATCATCATGGTGATCGGCGGCCGGGAACTCTACGAAATACTCTATCTGCTCATGGGTTATCTTGGTGTCATCATCAATGATTCAAACCGTATCATGATCATTGCATTGATCTTAATATCACTCGGGCTAGTTGGTTTCCTCTACCGGTTCCACCGCGAACTGGACATAATATCACAGGGAACAGAAACCGCGGCCGGTCTGGGCATCAATATCCAGACTTTCTCGCTCGTCGTGTTTTTCTCGAGCGCGCTGCTGATCGGTCTCACTGTATCTATTGTCGGAGCGATTGGGTTTGTCGGTTTGATCATACCACACGTCTCAAAACTCCTCTTCGGGCCAAAGCATAGATTCAACCTTGGCGCGTCATTCATTCTTGGCGCAACATTCTTGCTCTTCGCAGATACGCTTTCCCGCATCATCACTGTATATGAGCTGCCGGTCGGTGTCGTCACCTCACTGGTAGGCGTTCCATTTTTCATTTACCTGTATAAAAGATGAACGCACTTGAGATAACAAACATCAAATTCTGCTACAATATGAACCAGGTGATCGACGGCGTCTCACTGGCACTCACGCAGGGTGAATTCCTCGGCATAATCGGACCGAATGGCGCCGGCAAATCAACTCTACTCCGGCTCATGTGTGGCATATTGAAACCAGAACAAGGCGAGGTAAGGCTCTTTGACACGAAACTCTCGGTACAGACACCGAAGAATCTTGCCCGGCACATCGCATTCGTGCCTCAAGAAACGCACTTCGCCCTGAACTTCACGGTCGATGATGTAGTGATGATGGGCCGCTATCCATATCAGCGGCCGTTTGGGCGTGAAGACAGAAAGGACCTTGAAGCGAGGGAGAATGCAATCGCCGCGGCCCAGGTCGAGCACCTGCGCAGCCGACCTGTGAATTCACTTTCATCGGGCGAGAGGCAACGTGTGGTCATTGCCCGGGCACTTGCCCAGGCCCCGCGCATCCTATTGCTCGATGAACCAACCAGCCACCTCGACCTTCACCACCAGTATGCGATAATGCAACTTCTCAAAAGGTTGAACACCGATGGTCTTACGGTCGTGGTCGTGCATCACGACCTTAATCTTGCCAGTCTGTACTGCGAGC
>JBFEPB010000338.1:0-2552 GCA_041550295.1 bacterium
CAGCATTGCTGCTGCAAAAGCAACTAAGATCATACATATCGTATCGATCCCGAAAAGATGATATTCGGCGCCAGGGATGGAAAATGATTGTCTTAGATAGAAGAGTAATTTTACTATTGAAAAAATAATGAATACCGAGACGAAATATAATAGCGCAAGGAACACAAAGAGAGTGTATATGCGCCATGTCCTTTGCTTTTCGATATCCCAGAAAGTCGTGATCTTACCGTTTCCCATCTGGTTAGTTTACTACAATTCGGTTTTTTGTCAAGGATTAAAAGACGGTTTGTGGGTTGTGCTAATGACGTTAGTACGATTTTTGCATAAATTAGTGATTCAGCAACAAAAATCAGCATACCGAAATATGAGGTGATCGGTTTCGTGCTACATCGGTCGGTTTCGAGAAGCAAGGCGGTTTCGTAATCGTAGTTCGTGTTTCGTATTCGTATGATTACGTGCGAGAAAATATGTTGCAAAAGTATGGGTTTTATATCATTGGCCGCGTATCAGGTTCCCAGCGAAAAACGATAATAACGGGATTAACGTCTTGTTTGCAGCTATTATTCGTCAGTGCTATCCGTGTATCGACCTTAGGTCTATTTTCTCTCCAAATAGGCTTTTGTGAATATTCTATCCGGAATTTTTATGTCGAGTTCAACATCCTCTAATGTCAATTCAGTATATGTATTCTGACGTAATTTGTTAATCATCTTGATTTCCGTAGGAAAGGTGTATCCGCTGATACGTTTGAAATCACTGATCGATACTTCCTTCAGCAGTTTGCCGCTCTTTGCGTATAGCTCGACCTTTACCGCCGCGTGCATGTTTTTGTCTACCAACATCTTTCGGGAGTAATAGTTGACTTCAGTGACCTTCGCCATCATCTGGAGAACGTAACACTCCTTTCCATCTAACTCTTCTGTACCGATCAACTCGACGTCGTAAAGTTCGATTAGCCTTCGATTCTCTACGATATCATCATACGAGAAGTCACTGCCCATCATGCTCTGGCGCAGCATGTGACCGGCGATTTTCGTCGCCCGCTCGACGGCTGGAATGTACATCCATATTTCATCCCCGATCTTGAGGAATCTCGTTCCTTTATCGCGGGCTGGATAAGTGAATTCCATGTATGCAAATTCTTTACCTACTGCGTATCCCATGAATTCTTTCTCGCGTATCGTTCCCCCTAAACTGATTGTCATTCTGGCGCGGTAACTCGATGATGTGACGACCGTGTTGTCGTCCACCTTTTCCAGTATTTCCATACCGGTTTGTGCAGATAGTATGGCCGTCGATATTAATGTGCAAACAAGAAATTTACCGATTATTTTCATATTGTCTTCAATGCCTTTGCTGGATTTATTCTCGTTGCTTTACTGATGGGTAGCAGAGCAACAATGATGGTTACTAATAAGCCTAGTAAGAATCCAGTAACGATGATGAAAGGAGTTGGCGCAGTGTAGATGATTGGTCCGAAGGGCATGTCTGCAGATGCCGTAGATGAAACCATGGATATGTCTATTCCTTCGTACTTAAGCCAATAACTGAGTGCGGTGCCGCCGATGGTTCCAAAAAAGCTCCCAACGATGCCGATAATCGCCGCTTCGATGGTCAACAGTCCCACGATTGATAGGTTGTTAAGACCGAGCGCTTTCATCATGCCTATTTCTTTTGTTCGTTCGAATACGATCATGAGCATGGTATTGGCGATGGCAGAGCATGCGACGAGCAGGATAATGATATAGAAGATAGAATAGACTGCCTGGGCAAGGTTGACCCAGCGCAGCACCGGATTTTGCAAGTATGTTGTGACAGCATATTGATCACCCAAATTTATTGAGCGCGCTGTGCCCACAGCCTTGCTAGGGTCATTGAGGAGGATGACAAACTCCGTCGTCCTCCCTTCAAGGTCAAGCATTTTCTGACCCACGTCAAGAGGGATGTAAAAAATATTCCGATCCATACCTCCGATGCCGGTTTGGAATATTCCCTTTATGATTAGATTCAGTCCGGTTGGTGAATCATAGGCCGTGCGTGTTATTACAGTAAGCGTATCACCTACCTTCATGTTGAGCCTTTCTGCCAGTCCTTTACCCAGAATCGCTTCATTTATTCCCGATTCAATATAGGCGCCTTCGATCAGCCTCTTTTGGAGCCCAGCGATTTCGCGTTCTTTTTCCGCTTCAATGGCGTAACCGAGCGCAGGGATACTCAGTTCTTCTTCCCCCAAAAGCACGCCGAATTTGATCCTTGGCGAAGCGAGTTTGATATCCGTTTCAGGCAGTGCCTTAAAGAATTCCTCAGAGAGTGCAAATGATTCAGACAGCGGTATCAAGCGCTCACGGCGTTCGTATTCCTTGGTTGTTATAGTGATGTGTCCGGATACCAGCTTCACCACATTGCCGCTCATGTTCTGGAATATACCACGGATATAGCTTCTGGCAAAGATTATGGCCGTTATGGCAAGTGCGACACTGAGCCCGGATATCAGACTGCGCCTCGTGTTCCTGAAGAAATTGCGGTACGCCAGTCTCAGCAGATTCATTAGA
>JBFEPB010000339.1:0-2544 GCA_041550295.1 bacterium
AAAACACAAATGCTGAGCATTGACAATTGCCGATCTGATATTATACTAATGAGGGGTTCTGCGTAGATAAGCTCCATATTAATGAAAGCTTTCAGGGGTGAGCCACGATCAGGCGCCCCAAGATTTTTCACCCATACCAATATCAAGTGGCATTGTTGTGGGGTAGAAAAAACGCATAGAAAAGGAGGTATGAGATGGTTACAGGTCCACTGTTGATAATCATCTTCATCATCAGCATCATCTTCATTATTCTGATGACGGCCAAAGTAAGAATGAATGCATTCTATGTGCTCATTCTGGCCGCGCTGGGTGTTGGTATTGCATCCGGCATGTCAATGGAAGACATCGTCAATACGATCAAGAATGGGTTCGGCGGTACACTAGGCTATATCGGTGTGGTCATAATATGCGGCACTACGATCGGCGTACTGCTTGAAAGAACCGGCGCGGCTTTCAGTCTCGCCGATGCTATCCTTAAACTCGTCGGGCAGAAACTCGTTCCCCTCGCAATGAGTATCAGCGGTTTCGTCGTCGGCATCCCGATTTTTTGCGATTCGGGTTTCGTCGTACTTAGCACACTGAACAAAGCGCTCGCCGAACGCGCAAAAATCAGCATGAGTATCATGGCCGTAGCCCTGGCCACGGGGTTGTACTCAATCCACTGCCTGATACCACCCCACCCCGGAGCGACTGCAGCAGCAGGTATCATCGGCGTAGATCTCGGCCGTGTGATCATGCTCGGCCTGCCCATCGCAATCATCCCGGCGATCGTGGGTTACTTTTGGGCAATAAAGATCGGTCGAAGGTTCGATGTGCCTGCCGTGCCCGACGTAACCTATGAACAGCTTCAGGAAAAACACGCGGCGCTACCACACCCCTTACACTCAGCAGTACCGATTGTCATCCCGGTCGTCTTGATCGCATTAAAATCGATCGGCCTTTTACCTGGTCACCCGTTTGGCATGGGGTTCTTCTTCAATCTGATCGTACTAATTGGCGACCCACAGATCGCGTTGCTGATCGGCGTCTTCCTCGCCCTCACCCTGGTAAAATCATGGACAAAAGAAGTGCTCAGCAACTGGCTCGTCGATGGCGTCGAAAAGGCCGGTGTAATACTTGCGATCACTGCCGCTGGAGGCGCCTTCGGCAGTATTCTCAAAGCTACACCGATCGGTGAATACATCGGCACCAACCTTTCGACCCTCGGGCTGGGGATCTTCTTGCCTTTCATTATTGCCGCCGCTTTGAAGACTGCCCAGGGTTCTTCGACCGTCGCCATTCTGACTGCCGCAGCACTGGTATCTCCTATGCTGCCGAGCCTTGGACTCGCCGGCGGTTGGGGGCCAACGATCACGGTCCTTGCCATGGGTGCTGGTTCGATGATTGCATCCCATGCCAATGATAGTTATTTCTGGGTCGTGTCACGTTTTTCCGGGCTCGATGTGCCCACTGCACTCAGGGTCTATACTACGGCGACCATTGTCACTGGCATAGCCGCGATGATCATGGTCTCGTTGTTCTCTCTTATTCTACTCTGAGGCGTGGCAATGAATAAGGACCTTCCGACAAAACTGAGAAAGGATGCGAAGGATTTATTCCTCCATGGCCTGGAGGCAGTCAATCCGTTCAATGCGGTCAACAAGACGCTCCATCTTGAACAGGGCAAGATCATGATCGGCCTGACCGGAAAAGAACCTCTCGCCTACGATCTGAAAAAATTCGAACGCATCATTGTTGTCGGGATGGGCAAGGCAACCGCGCTGATGGCAAAAGCGGTTGACGAAATACTTGGGGATCGAATAACCGACGGCTGTGTCGTGGTCAAGTACGGTTATACAACAGATCTTAAGGCGATCCGAATCATTGAAGTAGGCCACCCACTGCCGGATGAGAACGGGCTCAAAGGTGCCGAACAAATAGCGGGCTTGGTCGAAAAAGCAGGAGAAAAGGATCTCATAATATTCCTCATTTCAGGTGGCGGCTCTGCTCTGCTCCCGCTTCCGGCTGACGGCGTGGGTTTTGCTGAGAAACAGGGTGTTACCAAGCAATTACTTGAATGTGGGGCGGACATTCAAGAAGTGAACACAATCCGCAAACACATTTCAAAGGTCAAGGGTGGTCAGCTGGCCCGGCTTGCGTATCCAGCAACGATTGTCAGTGTGATATTGTCAGACGTGGTTGGTGACCGCCTCGACACTATCGCCTCAGGACCTACTGTCCCCGACAACACGACTTTCACCGAAGCGCACGAAATCATAAAAAAATATGACCTGGCGGACAAGATCCCGGATTCTGTGCGTCGCAGAATAGAATCCGGTGCAAAGGGTGAGATCGAAGACACGCCCAAATACGGCGATAAGATATTTGACCGGACGCATAATTTAATCGTCGGCAGTAACTTCATCGCACTCAAGACAATTGAGGAAAAAGCTCGTGCGATTGGGTACAACACGCTGATTCTCTCTTCGTCGATCGAAGGTGAGGCCCGGGATGTGGCCAAAGTCATGGCCGCGATCGCAAAAGAGGTAATGAATTCCGCTCATC
>JBFEPB010000340.1:0-2540 GCA_041550295.1 bacterium
GGGCTGATCATCACCAACTGTATCATCATGGGTCGCACTGAGGCATTCGCTAATGCCAATCCTCCTATGCTCTCATTTGTCGATGGCTTTTTTTCTGGCCTTGGTTACTCGCTCGTACTTATCAGCGTCGCTTTTTTCAGGGAACTACTGGGCATGGGGTCGCTCCTTGGTATTCCCATGCCGTTCTTCTCCTCAATGCTTTGGGACCGGTGGATAATAATGGTGATGCCACCTGGCGCATTCTTTACCCTCGCTGTTATCGTTTGGTTTGCACGCACCGTCCAATTCAGGAAAGAAGAAAAAAAAGAAAGCGGTAAGCGATGAGCAGCGGAACCCATCTACTCCACCTCATGGTGGTTCTCTTTGCCGCAATCTTCACGGAAAACATCCTGCTCGCCCGTTTCCTGGGCATGTGTTCTTTTCTTTCTGTCTCTCGACAGGTCAAGACCGCGGCCGGACTCGGTCTTGCCGTCGTATTTGTTATGACCTTTACTATTGCTCTGGACTGGCTTGCATACCGGTACATATTACAGCCTTTTGCCATTGAATATTTCCGCTTCATTCTTTTCATTATCATCATAGCGGCCTTTGTGCAATTCGTGGAAATGGTGATTGAAAGATACTCGCCGGCATTGTATCAGAACCTGGGAATCTTCTTGCCTCTGATAACGGTCAATTGCGCGATCCTTGGCGTATCACTTTTCATGGTCATCCGCGACTACAATCTTGCCGAAGGTGTAGTATTCGGGTTCGGAAGCGGCGTCGGGTGGATGCTTGCGATCATTGCCATGGCAGGCATACGCGAAAAACTGAAGAACGAAAGAATTCCAAAAGGCCTTCAGGGACCCGGCATAACCCTGATCATTGCCGGTCTGATGGCCCTGGCATTCATCGGTTTCACCGGTATCCTTTCGGCAAGGTAAGGAACATGCTAATCTATCTGATACCAATCGTCGTGGTCGGCAGTCTTGGCGCGCTCCTCGCAGCGTCATTGGTGTTTGCCGAGCGCGTGATCACGAACTATGGTGAAGTCGAAGTCAACATCAATGATGGCGAGAAAACGATCACGGTCAATGGCGGCGGGACGCTGTTACAGACGCTGACCGACCAAAAGATATTCATCCCGTCTGCTTGCGGCGGGAGAGGGACATGTGGTTACTGCAAGGTAAAGGTCGGTGAAGGCGGCGGGCAATTGTTGCCCACCGAAGAACCCTACATGGATAAAAGCGAACGTCATGAAGGAATAAGGTTGTCGTGTCAGGTAAAACTGCGCAACGACCTGAAGATCTTCATCCCATCTGACTTGCTGGCCATCAAGGAATACGTCTGTACCTGTCAGGAGATCATTGACTACACCTATGATATCAAACAATTCAGATTGACATTCGCAGAGGGTCAGCAGATGAAATACAGACCGGGCCAATACGTGCAGGTCCTTGCACCACGCTATGAGAAAAACAATGAGGAGGTCTACCGTGCATATTCGATCTCCTCGGATCCTGAGAACGCAGATCATATCGAACTGATCGTCCGGCGGGTCCCAGAGGGTATCTGTACTACGTACTTGTTCGACTATCTGAAGAAGGGTGACCGTATAAAGATAAACGGCCCTTATGGACAATTCTATATACGGGACACAGAGGCGCCAATGATATTCATTGCCGGAGGATCGGGCATCGCTCCGATCAAATGCATGCTCCATGATATGGCAAATAACACTAATCAGAGGAAGTCAATATTCTTTTTTGGTGTAAGAACAATGAAGGACCTCTTCCTGGTCGACAAAATGAATGAATTCGAGAAGACCCTGAAGCACTTCAAATTCGTGCCAGTGGTCTCGCAACCCGAGCCGGAAGCAGAATGGTCAGGTGCGACCGGCAGAGTCACGAACCTCGCGCTAGAATATCTGAAGCAACAGGATGACGCGGCAAGTTACGAAGGATACTTGTGCGGAAGCCCGGGAATGATAGATTCATCGGTCAAGGTCTTGACCGACGCAGGAATCGCGTCTGACAAGATCTACTATGATAAATTTTCATAGAGGTGAGGAAAAAGTGAAAAAGTCGCCACAGTTCCGGAAACTCGAAGAGATGCTGAAGAACCCGAAATTCTCAGCGACGGGATTCATGGGTAATGACCGACGGACGCTCTGGGAGATCATCGACGGAGATTCGGCTGACGTATGCAGAGCCGGCAAGACGATGGAGGAAGTGGCCGACCGTATGCAGGAAATCACCAATGTAGGAGTGGAAGGCCTCGGGGACTGGGTACCGGTCGGACAGAGCTTGCTGGTGATGGTAGATGATAATCGGGGCGTGATACCGTGCCCCTGGCCCCATCATGTGCGCTGTCTCAAGAGGATCACGACGGTACACAACATCAGTACTGACAGAAAAGTACGGTGGTCCGAGCTCAACGTGCATCTAATCCGAGAACACGGATTCTTCGAGGGAAAAGGGTCGCCCTTCAGACTGGAACCCAGTGTCCTGATAGAGACGATCTTCACCACCTGACAACTGTCGAAACACGATTATCGATAC
>JBFEPB010000341.1:0-2525 GCA_041550295.1 bacterium
GACATTGAGGATGCCCAGCATACCATTCAGGAGTTTGAACACAGACGGGCAGATATCACTGATAAGAATCATCAACTGAGCGAGCGCATGAAGCAAATCAAAGCAAACATCGATGCATCGGTATCCGAACTTAACGAGGTTATTACTGAAAAAGCAGTCCTGGAGGGGAAAAAAGAAAGTGTGCTGCGGACCGTTGAGCGGATCAGTAGTGAGATATCAATGGCCGAAAAGGATATTCACGCGCTGCGCGCACAGACGATGCCCGGTAATATCGTGGAATTGAACGCAGCAGTGGTTGCCTTGAAGGAAGAACTCGGCCGCAAGCGTCAGGAGAAAGCGGCATATGAATCGCAATTGCCTGACCAACTACTCGATGAATACAACAAGAGACAAGGGTTGGTCTATGATCAACTGGCTCAGAAGCAGAAGGACCACGAAGCATTGCAGGATCAGATAATGCAATTGAAATACCGGCTTTTCGAGAAGAATCACAAACGGGATGATCTTAGCCGTAAGGCAGATGAAGAGTTCGGTATCAATCTGGTTGACTACACACCAGAGGAGGACCTGTCTGATGCCGAGGGTCGGCTCACAGAAGTGAAGGGGCGAATCGAGAAACTCGGTGAGGTCAACCCCTTGAGCCTTCAGGTCTACGAGGAGGAGAAGAAAAGATTAGACGAATTCCTCGGACAGAGGGATGATATCATCGTCGCAAAGAAGAATCTAATGCGCTCGATCGAGGAGTTGGACCAGCGGGCACGTGACCGCTTCAACGAAGTTTTCGCACACGTCAGGAAGGAGTTTAACTATGTTTTCGCCAATTTCTTTGAGGACGGACAGGCAGACCTGATACTGACCGATCCAGACAATCCGCTTGCCAGCAAAGTGGAAATCGTCGTTCGCATGATGGGCAGAAAATTGAAGACTATCAACCAGTTGTCTGGTGGTCAGAAAACGCTGCTTGCGATCAGCCTGCTCTTGGCATTCTATCTGGTCAAACCCGCACCATTCTGTATTCTGGATGAGATCGATGCTCCACTCGATGACATCAACGTCGTTCGATTCAACAAATTTCTACGCGACCTTTCTCAACGAACACAAGTCGTGATAATTACACACAACCGGGCAACCATGGAATACGCCGACTATCTGTACGGTTTGACGATGGAAAAACCAAGGGAAAGCAAGGTCATTTCGGCGCGACTTGCTGATCTTGAGAGAATCTCTTCACTGGAAGAGTAGCGAGCGGCGATCGAAACAGAGGACCGCAGACATTGTTAGATAAATTCAGACCCGCCTTCACAAGACTGAAGAGCGTTTTTTCGAGAACTAAAGATGCCACATTTGACACGATCCAAAGCACATTGATAATGGCTGACCTTGGCGTCAAATACGTTGACGCCATAATGGAGAAAGTAGGTAAATCCAAGGGTGACCCGGTGCAGGCATTGCGCGAAGAATTGGTGAACCTACTTTCCCTGCCGATTCCCGAGCCGGCAAGTAAGGGTCCGTGCGTTGTTATGATCAGCGGCGTCAACGGTTCAGGTAAAACAACAACCGTAGCGAAATTGGCCAATCTTCTTCGACACCGAGGGTCTGTGCTTCTTGTGAGCGGTGATACGTACCGCGATGCGGCCCGTGAACAGCTGGAGATATGGGCAGGTAAGGTCGGGGTCGAGATGGTGTCCTCACATCGGGGGCAGGACGCGGCAGCGGTTGTCTACGATGGCGTATCCAAGGCCCTGGCAAATGACATTGATTTTGTCATTATCGACACTGCAGGCCGGTTGCACACGCGTCTCGACTTGATGGAGGAATTGAAGAAAATCGTGCGGGTGGTAAAGAAATTCAAACCTGGGGGGCCTGACTTCAACATTATTACCATCGACGCGAGTCTTGGGCAGAATTCCATTCAGCAGGCAAGGGCTTTTGCCAAAGCCATTGACGCCAACGGCATTGTACTTACAAAATTCGATGGCACGGCAAAGGGCGGTGCGATCATACCCATCTGCAACGAACTGCGTCTTCCAGTACTATACCTTGGCGTTGGCGAGGGCGTCGATGACCTTGTCGAATTTGACCCCAGGGATTTTGTGGATACGCTCTTCAGTTCATGAGCGATCCGGGCAGGCCCGAACTACATTCAGAGAACTGAAACGACGAATGCACCGATGAAGGCAGTGGCGATACCGATCGCCCTTCGTGCATTGATTGGTTCTTGCAAAAGCAGTCCGGCAAAGATAAATATGAATAAAGTGCTCGTCTGATTCAGAGCCGAGGCGATTGATGCCTGTGTATATTTCATCCCGCCGATCCATAGGAGCATAGATACATACGCACCAAGAAACGAACCGCTCAGCGTATACCCACGATGTCCGGCTTTGAACAAGGAATTCAGGATTCTTCTTCTCCCTTGGTAGGCGAGGAATATTATTGCGAGCGCAATCATGCCGCCCAGGAGCCGAATTTCAGCCACCCATATCACAGGATGCGTACTTAGAAACGGTTTCATCAGGATGACCCCA
>JBFEPB010000342.1:0-2521 GCA_041550295.1 bacterium
CATAGAGGTAGTGAGCCCTGGCAAGCGTGCTCCTTCCGTCAGAACGGGTAATACATTTCGTCGCGTAGTCGACGAAAAACCTTTGGGCGTAGTCGCGGTCAAGCCGCACCGGAACGTATTCGTAAGAACACTCCCTGGATATTGCCTGTGGTATTGCTATGTCTTTCGAGCCGGGCCCGCCGAACGAGTAGAGGAGCACGTCTTTGGGGTCCTTATCGAGCAAGGAAAGCACGGTTCGGCTGTCAAACCCGCCGGTCAATGACACGCCGACTGTGGTAGCATCGTCATGCATCCTGGCAACCGCCTTCTTCAGAATGTCTTCTGCCTGAACCATGCTCTCAACACGGGAAACAAGCTTACCGGCAAATAATGATCGCGGAGACCAGTATCTTTTCTGAACAATTCCTGAGTCATTGATCGTCATGATGGTGGCCGGTGCGAGCAATGATACCCCTTCGACATATGTCTGATCCCCGAGGGGATAATTGAACAGCACGTAATCGGCAAAGGATTTTTTGTCGATCTTCTTCGCGCCCAATGAACATCGCAGGATCGGTTTCAGCCTGGAACAAAAGATAAAATAGCCAGCAGTCTCCTGATAATACAATGGTCTCATGCCGAGCCTGCTGTTTAACAGATACAATAACCGCTTCTTCCTATCATAGATAAGTATGTTGAACCAACCCTTTATCCTTTGAATCAGATCGGTACCGTATTTTCGGTAAATGAACGGTACAAGTGCCTCTGCCCCGGGCTTACCATGAACACCGTATTCACACGAGATCTCTCGTTGAAGGGCATCGTCGAGGAAGACGTCACCATCGATCATGCAGTCAACTGTCCGGTCCCTGTCAGTGTAGTATTTGACCGTACTCTGTATCCTGTTGTTATTAACGACACCAAGCAGGCGTTGCGAATCCTCCACCGTAGCGACAAGATCACTGCTGTCGTCAACCAAATCTTGTACCATGGCGGTGAAATCCCTTTGGAGGCGCTTCGTATTTCTATTCTTCAATCCTATTATCCCGATGATACCAGACATCGCTCAATCCTTCCTCAATGATGGAGCCACCAGCTCAGCGGCAGCGCGCATCGTTCCGATCCACAGCAGCCCTCTATCGCGCAATTCGGCAGCATATCTCATCAACGGAGACAGAACACCATACATGAACAACGGTTCCATAGAGGGATGGAACCAGAAATGACACACCGTGCGTGTAGTAACGGCTCGATGAATATACTTCATGAAACGTTTTATCTGGTAATCTCGGGACCAACCGCAGCCATTGTCACCCAGTCCGATGCTACTCGGAAGGACAACGAGCCCGTGTCTATCCAGGCGCGGGTACGCGAGTGCATGGCTCAGTGCTTTACGGTAGTTGGTAAAGCCGTATTTGCTCAGCACTTCATAGTTGCCATGAGTGCCGCCGGCAAACACAAAAGATCTCAGCGTAAGACCCCATTCCTTCGCCGCATCCAAACATGCCTTGACCTCATCCTCGGCGACTTCCCGCGGACAGTTCTCGTAACTCATATCGATGTGCGAGAATGTGTGACATCCAATCTCATGTTCGGCCTTAGACTTCAATATCCTCTCGATCACATCGGGTGCGTACCACTCCCTTGCCATGTCCCAGGATGTACAAGGATCATGATCGAACCAGTCCCCCTTGTCATACAACCATTTTCTGTTGCTAAAATATGGTACTCTCCTCATCCACGAATGGCTTTTCGGGCGACACTCGCGCAACATCAAATGACCCACGGTCGCCCACGTTACGGGAATACGAAATTCTTCAAATGTTTTCAGTAAAATCGGCATATTCGCTCTGGCTCGCCGCGCCATCTTGATCGGATCCTCATGCCCCTTTGAATAACGCCAAGCCCAGGCCAGTTCGAAATCGGCCGAAATGATCAAACCTCCCTTGTAACCGTTTCCAAAGGGCAATGTTGTCAAACCGGCAGGAGGCATTGCCGACGGTTTATCGGTCAAAGAGAAAACTGCCCTGGACAGTAGACACTTGAACGACTTTGGGCTGCGCTCATGCAGCTGTTCGTATGCAAACGCTAGTAGACTTCCGCTCCGCTTCACAATAATCCCCGCTCCAGCAATTTGATTACATGCTTCAACCTGAGATCAAAGGAGTTGTTCGTATTGAAATTACCCTGTTCGAAGACCCATTGCCCGTTCTCCAGAATATATCTGCCGGGTTTGCCATCGATTATCATCTGATGGGGATTCTTTGAGCCGAAGAAACACTGCAGCTCATTCACCAGATAAGCACCGCTCTCGGTCTCGAAGATATCCACCGCCTGGCTGAGAAAATCACCCTTGTCACATACATCCTTCACAAAGTTCAGTAATCGCTCCGGCGGCTTTTCCCAGGCAACCTTGGATGTTCCACTGAACATCTCACCTCTACCACGTAATTTTTTGTGCCCGAAATAGGAATCACATATCCGTACGCAACGCCATTCGTCCTTTACAGGAATGTACTCCTGGAGAATGGCGAACCCACGC
>JBFEPB010000343.1:0-2502 GCA_041550295.1 bacterium
GACGTTAATCTCGTTATTCCCGTTATTTTCGTTAATACCGTTATAGACTTTACTATCCCGTAATCCCGTTTTTGTTCCTCAGTAGTAGTTTCCAATTGCGGATTTCGTGTCAAGCAAAGCGTACAGTGTGTCAGATTTCAAACAAAACTAACGAGAATAGCGGTATTAGCGAAATTATCGATATTAACGGTTTGCAGTAATTGACTTCCCTTTGTTTTACGGTATACTCTGCTGAGCCATGGAAGAACGAGCGAATAACCTGATCAAAGAAAAGGACCTGGTCATGTTGTATCTCGATGACCGCAGGCAGTTCCTTGTGCAGGTCGTGTCCGGATTGAGAGTCTCCACCGATCACGGCGATCTGAATCTTAGCCAGATAATCGGACAGCCATTTGGCTTTGTCGGAAAAACACATCTGGGCAGGGATTTCTACTGTCTGAAACCGAGCACGGCTGATCTGATGATGAAGGTCGAGAGAACGACAACCATTGTATATCCAAAAGACCTTGGCTATCTACTGCTTGAAACATCTGTTGGTCCCGGGTCGCGGGTTATAGAGTTAGGCACTGGAAGTGGTGCGCTTACTCTGGTCCTTGCAAAGCTGATCGCACCGGAAGGTGTTGTATACAGCTATGACCGCCGTGATGATTTCATCGAGAATGCAAAGAGAAACCTGAATCATGTCGGTTACGCGAAAAATGTCGAATTCACTTGCGCGGACGTTGCTCTGAAAGGATTCAACCAGAAGGACGTCGATGCTGTTTTCATCGATGTGCCAGAACCCTGGGATATCGTGCCTAAGGCTTATGAGGCACTGAAAGGGGGACACCACTTGGTCAGCTGGAGCCCCAATGTGGAACAGGTCAAGAGAACGATTGACGCCCTTGAAGCGCATAGTTTCAAATGCATTCGAGCGAAAGAAATAATCGAGCGTGAAATGCTGGTTCGGCTCCAGGGCGTGAGGCCTCGTGAGCGAGGAATCACGCACACCGCATACCTAATACGCGCGCAGAAGATCATTGTTCCACAATGACCTTCAAGCACTAAATCCTAATTTCTAAATCCTTTTGCTACGCAAATAGATTACAATGATATAAAACCAGATTATATTGATGTTAGTGGTGTAATTCTCCGATCAGTTTGGTTAAACCGACGGATTAGCAAATCAGGGGATGTGGTTAGGATGGCACTGAATCGTCTATCCAGAATCGAGTATCAAGGATCAAGTATCAGTTTTTCAACGGGAATAGCGATAGTAACGATACTAACGATTTTTAACGTTGTATTAGTCGAGGTACGCCATCGGGTCGACCGGCTTGCCGTCTTTCCGCAGTTCGAAGTGCAGTATCGGGCCCGATAATGAACCGCTTTCGCCGACGCGGCCTATTATCCGCCCACCCGTGATTTCGTCACCGGTGTTAACCAGCATCTCTGCCAGGTGTCCATATAAGGAATAATAGCCGTCGAGATGATCGACGAGGACAAGATTTCCATAACCCATGAAGCGATCTGCGTAGACGACCTTGCCGGGTGCTACGGCGTAAACATTATCGCCGTAGTTCGTGCTGATATCGATTCCGTTATTCTTCGTTGTGGTGTTATACTTCGGGTGTATGACTTTGCCAAAATTCGTAACAATGCTGCCGCGGCAGGGCCAGGATAGCTTCCCGCGATTCTTTTCGAGGAAATTTGTGCCGGTACGGGCTTTTTCACGCTGCCTCTCGAGCGATACGATCAACTCTTCGAGTTTACGTTGTGCGCTCTTCAATTCCTTTTCGAGTGCGCGCTTCTTGTCTTCTTTCTTGGCGACTTCAGTGAGTATCTGATTCTTCTTTCTTCTTTCGTCATTGAGTCTTGCCAGTTCATCTTCCTTGTCTCGTTTTCTGCTCTCAAGGGTTTCGATCAATTCCTTTCGTAATTCTTTATCCGAGAGGTAACGTTTCCAGTCGTGCTCGAATTCAAAAAATGCACGTTGGTCCTCCTTTGCGAGGAGTTGAAGGTAGTATGAAGATGAGAGAATCTGCGGCAGTGATTTTGAGGAAAAGAGGAGATTCATTTTATAGAAAGGTTTCCATTTGTATAGACGGACGATCCGAGTCTGCATGTCACTCTTTTTCAGACGCATTCTTGATTCGAGTCGCGCGATTTCCTTTTCTAACTCGGCAACCTTTGATTTTTCCAATGCCTCCTGTGCAGTCAATTCATCGATGTACTTGATCGTGAGGTTGATCCCTTCGTCGATTTTATCAATATGTGCCAGGGTGCCGACTTTCTTTTTTTCCAGGTCCTTTATTTCTTGCCGAACTGTGTTCAATTTTGTTTTCAATTGATTTAATTCCTCTTGTTTCTCGGCAAGTTGTGAAAATAAACAGATCAAAATGATCAGTACTTTCATTTTAGAAATCTCCTTACGGCAATACCAGAGCCTATTAACCCGAATAATATGCCGCCTAGTATTGTACCGAGCAGGAACCACCAATGCGGGAAGTAAAGATTACCGAA
>JBFEPB010000344.1:0-2497 GCA_041550295.1 bacterium
AATACCGTCAGACTACTCACGCACCACGCGTCGCCCGGCATTCAACGGTCAAAATATCCTGGCTTTTTTCAGTGCCCGGTGAAATTTGCTCTCATTTTGATGGACGAACGGTATATCGAGCGAGTGGAACAGCTTGCGAAGTTTGTCCTCAATAACCTCCAGATTCCTGGTGTCGCTCAATTCGAGTTCCAGTTCGTAATCAACCGAACCGTCGTTGTATTCCGTTTTGTCAATCTCCAACAAATAGTTGTAGTCGGCAATCTTGAATACTTTCCGCTGGCGAACGTTCTCAAACATCACCAGCCGGGTGAGGCTGCGGCTGCCGACATGCTGCTTGACATGGTCGATGGGTATGCAATCGATGCTTGCGACGTCTACGGCCAGATTGATAATCTCCAGGGCCTGCCCTCTTGGTATCTCCGACTCGATCTCCTGCCTTATGACGGCCAGACCTTCCTGTGTCGGTATACTCTTTACAGTGACCAGTCCCCGGGTATTTTCAGCCCGGATCCTGAGAGCCCAGCCCTTTTTGGAAAGGCGACGATCCTCGGTGTCGAAAAAGCCATTGATATGACGGTCTTCCTGCTCAATCTGCCCCAGAAAACCGACCAGCTTGAGATAGTTCGTGAAGGAGCCAAGGTCGAGCTTTATCTCAATTTCGCGGTTGAGTTCGCTTGAATCGCTCATGACGTTAATAATATAACGAAATGACTCCGCAGAAAAAGTACATTTTTCTTGGCCGGGCGGGTTTCCATTCAGTCTTGACCCAATTTATCCTTGTTTTGGTTATAGAAGAAGGGCCGGGCAAATAAACCCGGCCCTGATGTCATCTGGACGCGAGATTTGAACGCCTGCGGGCGCTAAACACGATATTTATCCGTAATATCCTCGTTACTCTCGGCGTTGAACACCTTGAATTCCTGCATCTGGATGGTGGTATCGCGGACCACATTTATCTGAAAACGGTGTATTTTCATAATCTGCGCCACCCGGTTGGCGCCGTTGTTGGTCATGGCGTCGGCCAGATGCGGTGTTACGGCAAGGTGAAATTTCTTGAACCTGCGATCGGCCCTGGCCCTCGTGAACCATCGCTCGATCTTCATAGCCATGGTCTCTTTTGACAAAACTCGCTCAAGGCCGGAACAATATGGACACGGTTCGGACACGGCATGGAGATGCGAAGGGCGGACCCGTTCTCGCGTCATCTCCACAATGCCAAACTCCGTGACGGGATTGATGGCCCTTTTTGCGCGATCGTTTTTGAAGCAGTTCTTATACTCTTCGTACAGTCTCCGCCGGTTCTCGCGATTGTACATGTCGATGAAGTCGCATATTATCAGTCCGCCGATATCTCGCAGACGAATCTGACGCGCGATCTCGCGAGCGGCCTGCACATTGGTCTGAAATATCGTCGATTCCTGATCAGTGCTGCCGACAAACCGGCCGGTGTTGACATCGATGGTTACCATTGCCTCGGTCTGGTCAATAACCAGGTAAGCGCCTTTCTTGATCCAGACCTTGCGGTCGAGCATCTTCTCGATTTCCGGCTCCAGATTGTAAAGATCGAACAGGGGGTGCTGGCCCTTGTAGAGTTCCACGCGGCCCCTGAGATCCGGCGCCACCTGTCGGGCAAAGGAAACGATTTTCTTGTAATGGGTCTTGTTGTCGACCATGACCCGCTCGACGTCTTCAGTAAGGATATCGCGGATCATGGACACGATCAGTTCGGCCTCCTTGTGGATGAGCACCGGCGCTTTGGATTGATCGGCCTTTTTCTTCAGCTTGCCACATAATTTCAACAGCCGCTTGACATCCGAGCGAAATTCGCTCTCGCTGTGGCCCTCGGCTTCGGTACGCGCAATCAGGCCGAACCCCTCTGGCCTCAGCGGCGCCAGAATTTTCCTGAGCCGCTTCTTTTCGCCCCAGTTGGATATGCGCTTCGATATTCGAATGTGATCGTCATCAGGAACCAGGACCACGTACCGGCCGGGTATGGAGATATCGGTCGAGATACGGGGTCCTTTGGTCGATATCGGCTCTTTGATTACCTGGACCAGGATCTCCTGATTTCTCTTGAGAACTGATTCTATTGCCTGGCGCCGTCGTTTTCGGATAATTTCGGCGGGCGCTTCTTCCTCGCCCTCGTCGGATTCATAGCGACGCCCGTAGTCGGTGCCGATGTCAGAGGAGTGCAGGTAGGCTGCCTTGGGCATGCCGATATCTATAAAGGCCGCCTGCATACCCGGTAGAACGGTTTTAATGGCTCCTTTGTAAATGTCGCCGACCATGCGCTCGGTATCCGAGCGCTCCACCTGAAGTTCCACCAGGGTGTCGTCTTCGAGAATCGCTACTCTTGTTTCGTACTCTGTGGAATTTACCAGAATTTCTTTTTTCATATTGTTACTTTCCCCCCATTGACATATCCCCCAGAACTTCTCCCACCTCCGGTCTGAAACCGTTGATGAACGAGGTTCCGTCCATTTGTTTCTTTCCTTCC
>JBFEPB010000345.1:0-2495 GCA_041550295.1 bacterium
AGAGGCACTGGCATGATGCGATAAAGCGTAGTGTTAAGGAGCGGTTTGCCGAGCTGAACATCAATGCTTTTAACCGCGGCCGAGAGCTCACCGGTTGAACCTCAATACTTTTATCTGCAAAATTCGCGATGCACGAGTCGACAATATAAGATGATCATTAGAAGATTGAATGCGGGTGACGAAGTGCTGGTGCAGCTTGCAGTAAGAAAATTGAAGAAAGAGACATCTGAGGAAGTGCGAGAGATACTCACTACAGAGTACTTGAACAAATTTCTGTCGTGTGCAGGGAACTATTTCATAGCAGCCCTGGCCGATGGGCAGCCCGTTGGTTTTGCGTTGGGGTATCGACTGATGAGGGTGGACCAGGCGCAGGACATGATGCTTTTCTACGAAATCGTGGTTGATGATGAACACAAGAAAAAAGGCGTGGGAAAATGTTTGATCGACGAACTGAAGAAGATCTGCCGTGAAAAAAAGATCATGAAAATGTGGGTGCTGACCAACAAGTCCAATCGGGCGGCGATGGGATTGTATCGAAAGACCGGAGGCATCGAGGATGAATCCGGCGATGAGGTGTCATTCACCTATTATCCGGATTTCGAGTAGAGATAATGCAGACAGGCTCTGTTGAATTTCAATCGCTCGACAAGCAGGATTCAGTCAAGGTCAAGAAGTGTGCGAAGTTGATGTCCCAATCTGAACCCTGGGTTACCCTCAGACGCACGGAAGATGATGTCATAAAGATCATTCAGGATGACACAAGCGAAGTGTACGTGGCAAGGTCTCAGAGTGAAATCATTGGGTTCGCGATCATAAAGATGAAAGGCGCGTTCGTTGGCTACATCCAGAGCGTTGTCATCGTATCCCGGCACAGAGGTGCTGGAATAGGGGTGAGGTTCGTGAAATTCCTGGAGGAACGCATCCTGTCAGAGCAACCAAATGTATTCATCTGCGTTTCTTCGTTCAATCACGACGCAAGGAGACTGTACGAACGGCTGGGGTATGACACGATTGGTCGACTCAAGGACTACATAGTGAAAGGTCACGATGAAATATTGATGAGAAAAAGTATCGCACCACTCAGTGACTTCAACCGGGAAGACAAATGATCTCGATTGGGACTACCTTCAACTACGGAATCCCTTTGAGGGAACAGCTGCCCTTGATTAAAAGTGCCGGGTTCACTCATATATCAATAGGCGCAAAGATAGAACATTCAAATTATCTGGAAAGCAAAGGGATGAAGAGCATCAGTGCAATGGTCGACGGTCATGGCCTCGGCGTGTGTTCGATCCACACACCCTTCGGTAAAGGCATAGATATCTCTTCGCCTGATAGGGCTATTTCTGATCGCACTGTCGAGATATATCAAAGATGCATCGATGCAGCGTTTTTACTGTCGGCACACGTTGTGATATTCCATCCCACGGCATACTTGAGTTCTAATCATATCGATGCCCGGAAAGAAGTTTTGATCAAGAACGTGGGGAAATTGCTCGAGCATATCGGGCAGGGGTACGTGAGACTGGCGGTCGAGAATGACAGCTATGAGCCAGCAAACGTCGTGCTGAGCCATTCATTGGATGAGATAGCGGATAGTGGGTATGGATTTTGCTATGACTCGTCACATGACAATCTTGTTGAACGACCTCTGGCGCTTCTTGACACATATGGCCACCGGCTGTTGACCACCCACATTTCTGATAACCGCGGAAAAAAGGACGATCACATTTTGCCGTTTGAAGGCACGTATAACTGGGATGGTTTCTGCAAGTCCTTTCCGTGTGAGGTTTTCGGCGGAATTTTCTTGCTCGAGGTGGAAATGCGAGAGTCTGCATACAGAATACCGTCAGAGTTTGTCAGCGAGGCATTCAGCCGGGGAGAGAAACTAAGAGCGGCATGTACAGAAATATGAGCACAAAAAGTGTGAGACAGAAGCAAGGTATTGCCTACGCAGGTGTAGCATTCTTTGCCTGGGGCGTGCTTCCTTTCTACTGGAAAGCGCTTGGACAGTTGCCCTCTCTCGAGATACTTGCCCATCGGATACTTTGGTCCTTCGTTTTTATCACTATTGTCCTTGCGATTCAGCATAAGATTAACGTAGGAAGTCTCCTCAGGGACAAGAAGAGGCGAAAGTCACTTCTTCTGACGAGCAGTTTGATCGGGTTCAACTGGTTTATGTATGTCTATGCCGTGAATAGTGAACGTATTGTCGAGGCCAGCATGGGTTATTACATAAATCCTATTTTGAGCGTCTTCCTTGGCATTATTATTCTCAAGGAACGGTTGACCCTGCTTCAGCTCATGGCGTTCCTGCTCGCCTGCGCCGGAGTCGTCTATTTGACCTTGGACTACGGTAGATTCCCGTGGATATCCATAGTACTTGCGTGCGCCTTCGCACTCTATGGGTTATTCAAGAAGACAACCGATGTTGATGCGATGTCCAGTCTCATGGCCGAAACTATGTTCCTCGCGCCGATCGCAGTTTTTGTCAT
>JBFEPB010000346.1:0-2483 GCA_041550295.1 bacterium
AAGGAAGGTTTCTCAGTCTTTGCCCCCCGTCCCGGCGAAACTTTGGAGATCAGATGAGTATCCAGAATCCAGCATCAAGAGTATTCAACGATCATAACGGTCACAGCATAAATATCAACGCTACACCAACAACCGCGACAACTGTGCCGATGATCGCCCCGATGCTGATCTTCTCTTTGAAGAACCAGTGCGATAGTGGTATCAGGAAGATCGGCGGCATTGCCATCAGGGTAGAAGCGATACCCACGTAGGTGTGCTGTACCGCCACCAAGGATAACCAGACACCAAGGAATGGTCCCATGAAGGCACCGCCGATCATTGTTGTGGTACCTTTTGTATCTCTGAGTTTTCGGAAAGTAGCCGGTATTCTTCCCCTAATGAACGTTATTAACCAGAGCACACAGGCGGCAACAAATACCCTTATCATGTTTCCGGAAAGTGCCGAATACCCATCAACCAGTCCTTTCTTCGATAATATCAGGCCGAGGGCCTGTCCCATCGCTCCACCAACGCCGCACATGATACCGATCAGGTAGTGATTTCCCTTTTGCTCCCTGGTTTGCTGTTCCATGACCACCCACACAATACCGGCTATGACCAATGCGACGGCGAAGAGTTGTTTTAGGTCAAGCAGTTCGCCAAGAAAGAGCCAGGCAATGAGGGTGCCGAAAACCGGGACCATGGCCATGAGTAGCATGCTTATCCTCGCGCCGAGCAGAACGAATGCCCTGAATAGAAGCATATCTCCAATGGCGAAACCAATAATCCCTGACAATCCAAACCAGAACAGATGATAAAATGAGACATGCCCTGGCACGAGACTACCATACGATATGAAATGAGCGATCATGAGCAGCAGCATTGCCACAATGAGCCGCAGACGGTTCACAGTATTATGTCCGAGGCGTCTTGAGGAAACGGTAAAGAGCATCGAACCGAATGACCAACACAACGCTGTACCCATGGCGGCGAATTCACCGAGATAACTATTCATTAAAATGCCTTTTGATGTTCAGTCCTGTTTGGTACTATGAAGATTAAATTTGAATCGTAGTATATTCCTATTTGTATGCTTGTCAACCAACGAGAGTAGATGCCCCGGGATATCTTATCAGTCCACGCCGTGATGCAATGGCAGGTCATTCTGCCATGACATGCCAAGTTATGGCGGCAGCCCTGGTTGGGTGATTGACATCGCATCGCAGCAAAATATAGTACTCAGAGGAAATAAAATGTTCGTTGTGCGGTACGCACATGTCTGGATTGTCTGAAGGGGAGGGATAACAAGCAGGTCTATTATGTGTGCGTGGACGGTTAAGTTTTTTCGTGTGCTGAATTAGATGCGTTACCGCAGGAATATTAGAAAGCAGTTCCGTAATCGCTGTGTGCACTGTGTTTGGGGATTTGCTGGATGTCGTTGCATTATTGTTGATTAGTGTTCAATCCGTTCAGATAGCCAGTCCATCTGATGTTTGATTGAACGCGATTGGTAGACTTTTATAGAAATCTGCGATCAATGAGTTATCCTGCATGGTTCCGGAAACCTCCATTATTGCTCCGATTTTCTCTGGGGAATATCGGTTAGGGAATACTACAACTTCCAGAACATCTGTTTCATCGTCCAGGGTAAGGAAGCACATCAATTTGTTATTTCTGGTACGGATCGTTCTTCTAGTAATGAGGGTGCCTATGACTCTTGTTCTCTCCGGCATACGTGATAAACGCGATTGACGTTTTGGCAAGAATATCTCCAGGATATGGTTTTCAGGAATAAAACCGAGTATACGCAGTTGGTCTAGAACTTTAATATGCTCACTAAAGTCACGTAATTTTGGAGCTTTTTCCAAAAGATCAGGAATTGCTTGTCTGGATATTTTCGAATCCAACAAGAGGAAATATAATTCAGGCCAGGTGTTTCCCAATGTGTCCAGACTTCGGGATTTTATAAGCGAAATGCCTTCATCGATCGAAGGCTGAACTCGATAGAAGAAATCCCGTGCATTCTTGTAGGGGCGCCTTCTTGTTATACATCTGATTGTTTCTCTGGAAAGTTCTTTTATTTCATCCAATCCAGTAAGAAGAGATGAACCGTCAATTATGAAACTGTTTTGACTTTTGTTAATATTCGGTGCCGTTATCTTGATTCCCGATCTTCTCGCTTCATTGACGTAGGCAACAGTTGGATAGTAGCCGCCTTTATTGTTTATTACGCGACAGAAAAATTTTGCTGGCTCATAGTACTTTTGATATGCCGACAGATATGCAAGTGTAGCATAAGTGATACTGTGTGCTTTATTGAAGCCGAAAGACGAGAATGACCTTATGCGGTCCCAGACCGGCTCGATCTCTCGTAAATAATAACCCATGTCCTCCGCTTTAGAGAAGAAGATCTCTTTTAGTTTTTTCATGCTGTCTGCATTGCGATTTTTTGTCATTGCGCGTCGTAACATATCCCCGTCACTCAAAGAAAAATGGGCAAAGTC
>JBFEPB010000347.1:0-2478 GCA_041550295.1 bacterium
GACGACGGCCTTGGCGATATATTTCTGGGATGCATTATTCTAATGTTCGCTCTGGCGCCGATACTCGGTAGAATGGGATTGGGAGATTTCTGGAGTTCGGCAGTATTTCTTCCGTTCTTTGCTTTGGTGTTCATAGCAATTGGGCTGCTGAGGAAACATGTCGTAATTCCAAGGATCGGATTGGTCAGTTTTGGCCGGGCACGAAAAAGGCGTCTGTTGAAGTTCAATGTTTTAATGCTGGCAGTGTTGTCGGCCGGTTTTGTTTTGGGTCTTCTTTCTCTGAGGGGAGGTGTGGGACAGGCATGGGTACGCAATCTTCGTTTCATTGCGATTGTGCTGATGGGTTTTGGCCTTGCCGGATATTTCTTGGGATTCATACGATTGTACCTTTATGGTATTCTCATTGCTCTTGCTATACCGGTTGGCGAGTGGCTGTGGATAAACATGGGGGTGCCTCACCACGGTTTCCCCGTAACCTTTGGTGTTACCGCGGGAGTAATAATAGTGACTGGTATTGTCCTCTTCATGCGAATGTTAGGCAAAAACCCGGAATGGAAAGAGGAATAGCGTGTTATCTAGGAGGTATTTGATGTTCGTACATAAGACATGTATATTGATTGTGGTTGCCTTCTTAGGAGGTGTAGTATATGCTTCAGAGGCATCACATAATTCACACGAAATAGAATCAATTGGCATGATGCAAGAAGTTGTTGTAACAGCTCCCAGGTATGAAAATCAGGATGAAGCGTGGGCAGGTGTAGTTGAAGGTGTTGTTGTCGAAGCGCAACGTCCCCCAATGGGAATGGAAGCGACTAGAGTGGGGGTAAACTGCGGGAATATTCCTACAGATGTCGATGGAGGCGATTCGATATATGGTGGAACAATCACCGGTCTATTGGGAATATTTACGCTTATACTTGCGATGATGTCGATAATGTATGTGTCACTGCGTGCATTTCTCATTGCTGAGGAGGTAAAGCATGAACGGACAAAAAATCGATCTTAAACAGCTTGAACGCAAGGTTTGGACATCATTCTATGAAGATGGCATCTGGGATATTTATCTTGGATTGCTCCTTTCGGCCATCGCCGTTGGCGCGTTCTGTACTGACACCGGATTGTCCGAGAACTATTCGATCTTTGGGCACATTGGGATTATTGTATTTGCCATTCTCTTTCTATGGTTCGGTAAGCGTTTCATCACGGTGCCACGCATCGGAACCGTGGTTTTCGGCCCCAGAGGCAGGGCGCGCTTGACTAAAGCGCAGATACTCCTTGCTGTTTCATGTGTATCAGGATTGGTGGCTTTCTTGCTGATCGCTTCCACTATAGGAAATGCAGTGGCGCGGCCGGTCATGGATTATGTCGTTCCCTTATTCTGGACAGTTAATATGCTCGTTCTATTCAGTCTTGCCGCGTATTTCCTGAATTATCGTCGACTGTATATGATCGGGTTCTTGTATGCCATAGCGGTGCCGGTTGACAAGATAATGCGACAATTACTGCACATCGATCTGAGCGTCATTGCCTTTGGCGTGCCGGCAATGATCATTCTGATCATGGGTGTGGTTGTGCTGGTCCGCTTTCTACGCAAGTACTCAATCCCCAGTAAAGATTTATCCAGTAAGGAGATTTAGAATGTCGAGATCCTCTGAAATACAGAAAGTCAGACAAAGAGCGTTCAGCGTCATGTCTCAGGATGGTATAGACAAGATTCTCGCTGGCATTGTGCTCATTCTTGTTCCTCTTATCTTGATCGATATGATTCTTTTGGCTGTTCTGGTGATCGTGGCCATTCTCAGCCTGATCTTGAAAGGGATAATAAGAAAGAAGTTACTCTATGGTCGCGTAGGTTATGCGAAGTTCCCAATGCGTTCCGATGGGAAAGAAGTACTGTTCACCCTTCTCTATATTGTTGTTTTTTTAGCATTATTTGTAGCCGCAGTCGTCATACAACTAAGTACATTCAAGCCGCTGATGGTCGTCATCGTTCCCGCCGGTGTATTCTTCACAATTACTCACTTTCGCACGAAGATCAAGATAGACTATTTGATGTCCTTTCTTATACTTCTCAGTGGCCTCATTGGGCTACTCTTTGCGCTATCCGGGTATGATCCAAACACGGTTTCAGTTTGTCAATTCGGCGGCTTGGGTGTGGTATTTCTTGGTGTCGGCATTTTTCAACTGGTTGGTTTCCTGCGCCAGTACCCTAGGGTTGAACATGGAGTATGACATGACGGAAACTACCGATATCAGAAGCACTGAAGAAAAAGTCCGCCGAATACTGGGACAGGATGGCCTCGATCTGGTCGTGGGCGGTCTTGCGTTGGCGCTCGTGGCGATATTTTTTATCAATATTAAACATGGCTGGGCATACGTATTTGCCGTCGGGCTCCATGCTTCCCTGCTTCCCTATTTCAGGAGGAAGATTGTCTACCCGCGTATAGGATACGCAAAACTGCCCGTAGTGAGAATGAC
>JBFEPB010000348.1:0-2435 GCA_041550295.1 bacterium
AACCGCGCATGACGCACATCGCCTCGATCACGCTGGCCGTACCGCTTGCGTTATCATCGGCGCCCGGCGCTATGTTCGGGGACAGGTACGATGTAGCATCAAAATGCCCGCATACTACTGTGTAGATGCTGTCAGGGTATAGGATGCCCCTTTTGACACCGATTACATTGGGCGCGTGTCCGCTCGTGTGGTGTTGGAAGTACACAGAATCACAACCGTAGTCAGTGAATTTGCTGGCAATATAATTGGCGGCTGCATCGCATGAGTCATGCGTAGAGTACCTGGTGACAAAATCCTGCAGACGCTGCACTACCGAGAGAACACTGTCCGGATCTACGCGGTCAACGATCGTTTGCACCAGAGGGTCATAGTAGAAACTAGACGCACGTTGGCTGCTTCTGATGATCGGTGAGAACATCAACCGTTGGATATCAACTTTCTGCTTTATTAGTTCTTCCAACATATCGGGTTTGATTTTGAGCAGATAAACAGAACCGTCGATCATTAGGATTTCTCCGAAATTCGTGAGATCCAGGTGCGTGTTGATTTTCTGGACAAGGTAATATCTTCCTTGCTCAGGATCCCTGTCGATTATTGAGAAAGAATAAGGGATCAACTTATCAAGTTCGTTATCTGTAACGATCAGAAGGGCGGTATTGTCGAGTTCGGCAATGGGCGCCAGATTATCATCAAAAAGTGGATCCAGCCTCTGATCGTCGAGATCGATCCTGACCAGATAGTCGGCCGCAGATGCTACCGTCATTACTAATAACCAAATAATGGCTAACCTCTTAATCAGCATTTAAGCCTCCTGAAAAATGGTTTACGGGTTGGGGCTGAGATGTTTGACATCAAAGACCGCATTCGTGATCAAGACAAGCATCCCAAACTCAACCCGGCTTCTATTCACTAGTCGGCTTCGATTGATGAAACCGTTTTCCGATTCGCTTTTCAAAACCGTTAACCGTCTGACGATTTTGTTCAGCATCCCTGATTGACTCCAGCAGATAAACTTCATTATCTCAACAAAGTGATCTTATTGTATTGTTCATGTACGCCGGTGTTCATTCTCGCGAAGTAGATGCCGGCGGGTAACTCATGACCATTATTATTTTTTCCGTCCCAGTTGACAACGTACTGACCCGGTCCTTGTGTATCGTGTATCAGGTCGCGGACAAGGCGACCAGTAGCATCGTATATGCTCAGATCAACGGCAACAAATCCATTGACCGCTGATGCCTCTGGTATCTGGTACCTGATATCAGTAACATGCCGGTAAGGGTTAGGTGATACTGAGAAATAGAGGAGCGGGCGCGTTTTTTCACGTAATTGACTTTCGGCTATCCCTGTTGGATGCCCGACATGAATGGCATCCAGGTCAAAACCGGAGTATTGTCCGGTCGTATAGTCTCCATCATCGACAATGCGTAGGTATCGTGCTTCAGTCATGCCCGTGGTAGCGAGATCAAAACTTGCCGTGCCGGTAGCCGTGCCGCAGGACAACCATGCATCTTTCCACTCGTGACTGGCATAGACCTCATAGCCTTCATCAGTCCCGTCATCGGCCTCGAATACGGTGAAATCATCGCCAGGGTTGTCAGTCACCGGCGAGTTCGCGCCCATGTCCAGAACAATGTAGCCAGATTGTCCCAGGGAAAACCAGATGCTGTCTGCAGGCCCGAGTGCGTGCCGCGGTTGTGTTCTATTCAGTGGGTCGTGATCAGCATAGCGGGTGATAACAACCTTGAATGCATGCTGATAAGTCGAATCTGGCGTGAGCTGGATATCATTGACTGATACAGTGGTCATCGGTGCTACTGTAACACTGTCAACGGTTCTTGGCGCGTAGCCATTGGCCGAGATCCTCATTGTGTAAGTCCCCGGTTCGAGCATCTTATGGAAATCGCCGAGCAATGGATCAGTATAAATATCAATGCGCTCCGGAGAGAAGAATTCAATCCTCGCGTACAACAACGAATCAGAAAGTGAATCTTTCACGATACCGGCAATGCCCCACCCGCTGCGCTCGCAAATGTCTATTAGGGCATTCCGGTTTTCCTCGCATATCTGATCGATCGATGAAGACGAAGAGGGCTCAAACGTTTCGATGGTCCAGGCAAAAGTGCCGTTGGTGCCAATAGTATAGTCCTGTAATGAACCGGTCACCTGATACCAGTCGAAGCCGTTTATCGCGGTGAGGTCTGCCGAATCAGCGTATATTTCGGACAATGTAATAATGTACTGGCTGTCTGGCGGGTCAGCCCGATGATAATCCCACGGGTAATTAACGTATTGCGCCCACGAATGATAATTATACTCAATGCTTATGTTGTTCTCTTCGAGGTGCTGCATCAGGACCTGATTCTCGACCTGTGACGACGGAGCAGGACTGTGGCCTTCGCCACCCCAGAAATAGCCATAGTCGCGATTGAGGT
>JBFEPB010000349.1:0-2423 GCA_041550295.1 bacterium
ACGTCACAGAGCGGCGCCGCGGCAAGGGAGTATTCGAGAAGATAACCCGGTCAATGGAAATACTCAAGAAGCACAGGGTCTTGTTCGGCGTTTCGATCACGGTTACGAAAGACAATGCCGAGGAGATCGTATCCGATGAATTCATTGACTATTACTTTAGCAAACTCGGTGCCGGTTATGCGTGGGTATTCCATTACATGCCCATCGGCAGAGACGTGGACCCAGACCTCATCCCCACACCGGATCAGAGAGTAATGCTGTGGGAAAAATCCTGGGACATTATCAAAAAAAGAAAAATCATGTTTGTCGATTTCTGGAATCACGGCCCGGTCTCGGATGGTTGCATATCGGCAGGAAGACCCGGTGGCTATTTCTATATCGATTGGCAGGCCAAGGTTTATCCGTGCGTCTTTTTTCCATATGCAGCGACCACGATGGATGAGATCTATAATAACGGCGGCGATCTGAATGACCTGATCAACCTGCCTTTGTACTCTCGTATTCGCAACTGGCAATTCAAATACTGGAAAGAAGGTGATCTGCTGCGGCCATGCCCGATGCGCGATCATTATAAAATGGCAAAGAATTTTGTCATAGAGACAAAAGCCATCCCTGCTGACGAAGGAACTGCGGCAATAATCAAGGACCCTGCATACGAAGAAAAGATGGACAAGTACGACAGGGAACTCGCAAAAAGGACTACTCCTATCTGGGAGAGTATATACAAACGTGGCACTCGACGCGGATAAGCAGCTAGACATAATCAGAACCAACGTTGCCGAACTCATTTCCGAAAAGGAGTTGCTCTATAAATTAAAGGCGAAGAGAAAACTGCGGGTAAAGCTCGGGATCGACCCATCTGGGCCAGAGATCCATCTTGGCTTCAGCGTAGTACTAAGGAAACTACGGCAGTTTCAGGACCTGGGTCATACCGCGGTTATGGTCGTAGGTGACTTTACCGGAATGATCGGCGACCCGAGCGGTGTTTCCAAGACGCGTCCCAAATTGACCAAGAAACAGGTTGCCAAGAATATGGCCAGATACAAGGAACAGATATTCCGCATTCTTGATCCGAAACGCACTGAATTTACCTACAACAGCAAGTGGTTGGGCGCACTATCCATGTATGACCTGGTCGAGCTGGCGTCGAAATACACGGTTGCCCGTATCCTTGAACGGGATGATTTTTCACAGCGTCTGAGAGACGGACTCCCAGTCTACATGCACGAAATACTCTACCCCTTATGCCAGGGCTATGATTCAGTGGCAATTAAAGCGGATGTTGAACTCGGCGGCACTGATCAGAAGTTCAATCTGCTCGTGGGCCGTGAACTGATGCGTGAATCCGACATGGAGCCACAAGTAGTGCTGATGATGCCGATTCTGGAAGGCACTGATGGTGTGAGAAAGATGAGCAAGAGTTTTAATAATTACATTGGTATCACCGAATCGCCCAAGCAGATGCTGGGCAAGATCATGTCCCTGCCCGACGAACTGATCATCAAGTATTTCAGTCTCGCGACCGACGCCTTCCCGCATCGGGTCGAAGAATACCTTATCGCT
Organism: bacterium; assembly: GCA_041550295.1. Lineage (GTDB taxonomy): Bacteria > Hydrothermota > Tepidihabitantia > SM23-42 > SM23-42 > SM23-42. The sequence continues at coordinate 1,564 of JBFEPB010000349.1, forward strand.
CTTGAGGATGGTTCGATGAACCCGCGCGATGCAAAACTTGACCTGGCAAAGACTCTGGTACGGATGTACCACTCGGCGAAAGCCGCACAGAAAACAGCCGAAGAATTCCAGCGTGTTTTCACGCAACGGGAACTGCCTGAAAAGATGGACGAATATAAGGCGACTAAAGTGAATAACAATATTATAGACCTGCTTGTCGACTCCAAACTAATGACTTCGCGCAGCGAGGCGAAACGCAAGGTCCGGGAAGGCGCGATCGACGTCGACGGTGTACGCGTCGAGGACCTCAATTACACGGTCGAACTAAAGCAACCAGTAGTGTTACGTGCCGGCAAACACAAATTCCTGAGAGTATCTAAGAAGTAACGGCTCCCGACTCACCTCACCAGTACGAATGACCGCGTCTGGCTGAGCGTTGGTGTTTCCAGCATCAAGAAGTATGTACCCTGCGGCAGACCGCGGGTGTTGAGCGTGAATTCATGCGTACCTGCCGGCTTGAAACCGTCATACATGGTTTCCACCAACTGACCCAGCGTGTTGTACAATTTCAGCGAAATATGACCATCATGCGGTATTGAGAACTGTACCGAGCCATTAGCAACAACAGGATTCGGTGATATGTTCATTTCGCAATCCGAGATTCGCAATTCATAATTTTCTGTTATCCCCGTATACAAATACCAGTACATATTATAGTAGTCCTCGGCATACTGGTCGATCAGCGCAAGTGCGGTATCAGGCCGCACATATATGCCCATCCAGTCGGCAAACATCACCGCAAAGACAAGCGTCACTAAGGAATCGGGTTCCAGGTCGAACGGACCGCTCGAAATCAGAAACCGCTGATCGTCAGGATCCGG
>JBFEPB010000350.1:0-2423 GCA_041550295.1 bacterium
AGTAGCGATAGTCGGACGGAAGAACGTAGGCAAATCCACAATCTTCAACCGCCTGGCAGGCACGCGCTACAGCGTTGTATACAAAGAACCCGGTGTTACCAGAGATCGCGTCTACAGCGAAGTCCAGTGGTGCGGTCGATCTCTCAGCTTGATCGATACAGGCGGATTCTTTCCGGATGAGGAATTCCCCCTGGCCAGGAGCATACAGATTCAGATCGAAGCCGCCCTCGAGGAGGCAGACGTTATATATTTCGTCGTGGACGGCCGGAGCGGGCTCAAGGCGATCGACCAGGAGATAAGCAGTGAATTGAGAAAAACCAACAACCCTATTTTTCTGCTCGTCAACAAGATCGACGATAAAAAAATAAGGCACAATGCTGCCGAATTTTATCGACTGGGGCATGAACATGTATTCCTCGTATCGGCGGAAGCCGGGATCGGATTCGGCGACGTACTGGATGCCACTCTGAAGCAGCTTCGTGCCCCTCGGATAGGAGAAAAAACATCCTGTATCAGGCTGCTCATCCTGGGGCGCCCGAATTCAGGAAAGTCGACCTTGCTCAACGCCATTCTACAAAAGGAAAGAGCAATTGTTGATGTCAAACCGGGAACAACTAGAGATCTTGTCAACGCAAGAATAAGAATGAACGGAAAAGAAGTTGAGATCATTGACACTGCTGGCATCAGAAAACGTTCCCGCATCAAAGAGCCGATTGAATTCTATTCTGTAATGCGAGCGATACACATGATCGAGCAAACCGACATCACGATCTTGATATTCGACACCACAACCGGAACCGTCGGCCAGGATCAGCGTATCGCTGCACTTGTTCTTTCCAAGGCAAAGGCATTGATAATCGCACCGAACAAGATCGATCTCATCCCATCAAGCAAACAGAATAAGATCGTCTCATCGACGATCAGATCCATGCCCTATCTGGATTTCGTGCCGATCGTGCCGATCTCGGCAAAGATGCGCTTCAATGTCGATACCCTGATGCAGAAGGTCATGACCATTCATGACGAAAGCGGAAAAATCGCAGCCCAGAGCGTACTCGACGACATCACGAAGGTGCTGAAACCACCACCAAATGGAGAAATCCTCAAACTGAAACAAACAGGACACCGACCACCGGTCTTTCAGGCAACTCTTACTACCCCGGCCAAGGAAAGCTATATCAAGTACCTGAGACATGTGATAAGGAACTACCTCGGCTTCGCGGGCGTCCCTGTGCTCATCAGAACGACAATCCGAAAAAAACACCGGAGCAGATGAATTGATGCTGAAGTACTTCTTGTCTTTTTTCATCGGATTTGCTTTCGGAATAGTACCCTTCTCGTACATGCTCGGACGCCTGCGCGGCTTGGACCTGAGAAAAGTCGGCAGCGGGAACATCGGTGCCACCAATTTGGGCCGCACCCTTGGACTGCCATTCTTTCTTACGGGATTTGCGCTCGATGCGCTCAAGGGCGTCGTGCCGGTGCTCCTCGTTCAATCATTTTATTACTCTGGGGTACTAGCTGGAGCCGGCGCAATACTCGGGCATATTTTCAACCCCCTATTTGGCTTCCGTGGGGGTAAGGGAATTGCTACGACGATCGGCGTTGCGGCTGCTCTCGCGGTGAGATCATTCGCCCTTTCCCTGGGCGTTTGGCTACTGGTATACCTGACCACATTTCTCGTATCTGTCGCTTCCTTGTGCTTCGCAATTGCGCTGCCTTTCTTTGCCGTTGTCCTGAACGAAGGAACGATAGCCGCTCGGATACTTTTCCTCATCATCTCGATCATGGTTTTCTATGCTCACCGTCATAACATCAAAAGAATACTGAGTAAGAAAGAACCAAAGACCATATTCTGGAGGAAAAAGTGAAAATCGCCATCCTCGGCTGCGGCAACTGGGGCTCTGTTTTCGGGATAATGCAGCACCAGAACGGACATGATGTAAGGATATGGGAATATGACAAAGAACGCAGCAAGCGCGTGCGCGCGACCCGAAACAACGAGCCGTTTCTGATCGGTCACCGGATTCCCGAAAAGATTCATATCGATTGGGACATTGAACGAACAATAGAAAATGTTGATCTCGTAGTCTTCGCAGTACCTTCACAGGTCCTGCGTAGTGTTGTCAAGGTACTGAGCGCACTAAAATTAAGCAATACCTATTTCCTCAGTCTGACCAAGGGTATCGAAATCAGCACCCTGTGCCGTCCATCCCAGATCATAGCAGAACTGCCAAACGCCGAAGGCAACGTCTACGTGTTATCCGGCCCGTGTATTGCCAATGAAATAATCAGGAAAGAACCCACCGCAGTTGTTCTTGTTGGTTCGGAGCCGAAGGGAACGCGATTCTTGCAGCGCGAACTGTCAACCGAGTATTTCAGAGTCTATCAGAGCGTTGACATAACCGGCGTTGAACTGGGGG
>JBFEPB010000351.1:0-2416 GCA_041550295.1 bacterium
AGCCCTTTCATATTGCATTGTTGCTTCGATAAAAGGGTCATATTTCTTTTCTTTGATTTTTGTATCATTGATTTTCACCATTTGTGACCTCCGTTACTATTCATTATATGCAATCCGCGTGCCTGACAATTATCATGAAATTTCGATATGTTATTATGCAACCCATAGCATTTTCCAACAAAGTATAGCAAAGTGCTATAGTGCACAATGATCGGCCTGATTTTGAACAACTGGTTATTTGCTCTTCTTGGTCTTTCTGAACAGGGAAGTCGGATGGATGCCCAGTATCCTGGCGGCCCGTGATTTATTACCACCGGTGTATTTAAGCACTTCCTTGATGTATCTTGTCTCTAATTCATCGAGGGTAATGAATTCTTTTTCGATCTGTTCCTCAATGACTGGTTCAACGATTCTATCCTCAGTTATCTCTGACGGGAGGTGCTCGATTAGTATTTCCTCTGCTTGATGCAATGCCATAATCCGTTCGATTATGTTCCGCAGTTCGCGCACATTACCTGGCCATTCATAGTTGATCAGGGCAGTTGCTGCATTCTGCGACAGACCCTTAAATGATCGATGCAGTTCTATATTGAATTCTTCGATAAAGGCGAGGGCAAGCGGTATTACGTCCTCTTTTCTTTCGCGCAGTGGAGGAATGGTGATCGGTACAACGTTCAGGCGGTAGAACAAATCCTCCCGGAAATTGCCCTGTTCTATCTCTACTTGGAGATTTCTGTTCGTAGCCGCGACAATACGCACATCAACGCTGATCTGATTTGTGCCTCCCAGCCGAGTAAAGGATTGTTCTTCGAGCACATTGAGGATTTTAGCCTGAAGTGGCAGCGGCATATCGGCTATCTCATCAAGGAAAAAGGTGCCTCGGTCGGCTTTTTCAAGTAATCCGATCTTACGCCGGCGGGCGTCGGTAAAGGCGCCTGGTTCGTAACCGAATAGTTCGCTCTCCATGAGGCTATCCGGAATTGCAGCGCAGTTGAGTTCGATGAATTGTTCCTCGGCACGTCCGCTATTATAGTGTATTGCCCGGGCAAGGAGTCCTTTGCCAACGCCACTCTCGCCAGTGAGGAGGATCGTTGTTCTATCAAGTGGTGCAACGCGACGTGCGGTTGTTACTACGTCGACCATCTTTTTGCTGTATGCGGTAATACGGTCAAAGTAATACTTTCCCTTCTCCGTCTCGACTGTGTCTGAGACCCTTACGCGCAATGATTGCAGCTCAAGGGCACGGGATATGTTGCTTTTCAGTTCGTTTATCTTGAAAGGTTTCAGCAGATAGTCGTAAGCGCCAAGTTTCATCGCTTCTATCGCCTTCTCTATTATCTCGTAGGCGGTTATCATAATGACTACGGTCGTTGTTTCGATACATTTTATCTGTTTCAAAACCTCTATGCCGTCGATTCCAGGTAGCATCAGGTCAACGAGTACGATGTTCGGTCGACTTCTCTTGAAGAGTTCGATACCGGTCTCGCCAGTGTCAGCCACAATAACCTCATAACCTTCTCTCGTAAGCGCCCGTTTGAGGTTATTCAGGGTAAGCACTTCGTCGTCTATTATCAGGATAGAAGCTGCCATTATTCGATTACCTCAGCATGAGTCTTTGCTTCCTGTCTTATCGGTAGCAGGAGTACCACCTCAGTACCCTTGCCCGGTTGGCTGGTTATAGCGATTCTTCCGTTGTGATTCTTCACGTAGCTATAGCTTATGCTTAACCCGAGACCAGTACCCTCGCCCTTTTTGGTTGTGAAGAACGGGTCAAATACACGCTTTAGGTCCTGCTCGGATATTCCAGAACCGGTATCCACGATTATGATCTCTATCTGTTCTTCGAATTTGACCTTCCGCGTGATCGCCGTTATTGTACCGCCTTCTGACATCGCCTGTGCTGAATTGAGTAAGATATTAAGCAACACCTGTCTTATCTGGTTGGCGTCGGCCGTAATATGCGGCAATGTATCACTGAGTTGCTTCTGGATATTGATTTTTCTGAACAGCGGTTGATGATGGAGAAAGGAGATTGTTTCGCTGATAAGTTTGTTGATGTTGATCTTGGTGAACGTTGGCGGCGATGGACGCGCAAAATTGAGCAGTCCCCGGATCGTTTCTGAGATGCGATAGGCACTGTCGAGCACCTGTTTTGCCTGCATTTTCCTCTCCACATCCTTTTCGTCTTCTAGCAGCAATTCAATATATGAAGTGATACCGAGCAGCGGATTGTTTATTTCGTGTGCAGCACCTAACGCTACCTGGCTCAGTGCGGATAATTTTTCGTAGTCGGCCATCTGTGCCTGCATTTTCTCTTCTTTAGTGATGTCATTGATGAGCAGGGTGGCACCGGCAATATCCTCTTCGCCGAGTATTGGGAAACCGGCAACGCTCATGATGAGATCGCCGCCGTCCG
>JBFEPB010000352.1:0-2411 GCA_041550295.1 bacterium
CGGCACTTCAGCCGTAATGGAAGCGGCGCGCGTTATGAAGGATTATGACTTTGAATATTCGGTCCGTTACATAGCGTTTTCCGGTGAAGAAGAGGGTCTGTATGGCAGCGAATATTATTCAATGAATGCCCGCACTGCGGGTGACAGTATTCTCGGCGTAATCAACGGCGATATGCTTGCCTACGTCGATGCTACACCAGAGTCACTCGAGGTGATCGCCAAACCGAACAATCCGCCATGCGAACCTTTTGCCGATTTCTTCATTGCCGCAGCCGATACTTATACCACGCTTATGACCAACAAGCAACTATCCTACACGATGACCTATTCAGACCACTCGCCATTCTGGGATCAGGGCTACGTTGCATTGTGTAATATTGAAGACTGGACCACTTACGGCACGAATAACCCGTTCATTCACACAGCAGGCGATAGTATTGGCGCCGGATTCAACGACCTTGCGTTCTGTACCGAAGCCACAAAAGCAGAGATCGCAGCGCTGGCATTACTCGCGGTTCCGGTCGGCACAGGAATAGATGAAGTGACAAAAGACCAGACCGGCTTCATCGGTCTAACTGTCAGGCCATCGGTCGGGAAAGACGTATTCTCGATCTCGCTCATTGCGGGATCCGCAGCCACTACACGTCTGGCGATTCATGACGTGACCGGCCGCGTCGTGAAAAATATCCCGCTGCAGTCAGCCGAGACCGGTAGCCTGTCATCGGTGACCTGGGATGGTACGGATGACTCTGGGAACAGACTGCCCGGTGGCATTTATTTTGTCACTGCAACCGACCGTGCCTCAGCGCAGACTGCGAAACTGATTCTGATGCGGTAGAAATTAAACCTGAAAAGAATGTTGCGCGGTAAAATAATCGATTAAATCGTTTCTTCCTCAATCCAGTTCTTGATCTCTCCCTTTGTCGGTATTCTCCCTGAACACTTAACCTTGCCGTTTATGACGAGCCCGGGCGTGGCAAAGATCGTGTATTCCATTATCTTCTTCATATCGGTGACCTTCTGAACATCGGCCGCGATGTTCAATTCGGCAAGGACATCGATCGTTCTTTTCTCAACCTCGCTGCATCTTGGACAGCCAGGGCCTAGAATCCTTATTTCCATATTACCTCCATCCTGGGTAGCCAAAATTCCTAAATCATTAAATGCCTAAAAGTTTCAAATTCACATTGATGCAAATATGAGATAAACACCGCCGAGGATTACCAGAATCCCGCATATCTTTTTCACAATCATGGCGCCCTTTGATCTCTGGGTCCATTCTAGATAATGAGCAACGGTCTCGGTCAAGGAACCGGCAAGGACAATTATTGAACAATGCCCCACAGCGTATGCAAGCAGTAGCCCGATCGCAAGGAATAATCTTTTGGCGGCCACTCTGAAGACAACACCAAGCATTGGTGCCATATATGCGAATGTACAAGGACCCAGGGCAAAGCCAAAGATCAATCCAATAATGAATGCACCAATTAATCCCCTGTGCTTGATTTGCTTGCCCGTTGTTCCTGACCACGGAAATGAAATGACACCAAGCAGATGGAGGCCGATTATGAAAAAAATCAACGCGACGAAATAATTCCCGAGCGCGCCAATATCACCAAGCATGCGGCCGGCAAGGGCAGTGACCAAACCAACTATTGCTATCGTCACCAGGATACCAGAAGCAAAAAGTACAGACATCCAAAATGCCTTTCTTATTGCTATCTGCCCCTGTTCGCCGACATAACCGACGATCAAAGGAATGCTGGCAAGATGGCAGGGGCTCAAAATTATGCTGAGTATCCCCCAGACAAAAGAGCCAACCAAGGCAACCAGGAGATTTCCCTCAACCGCCTTTGTCAGCCACGTGAGGACCTCAATCATCACGACTATTCCACGCCCATGACCTTCAACTGGGCGACAATATCCTCTTCGGCCATGAACCCTTGGTGTCGGATGACCTCTTTGCCAGTTGAATCGAAGAATATCTGGGTTGGGATGATCATGATATGGTATTCTTTCGCAAGGGCACCATGTTCACCGACATCCACGATGAGTATCTCGACCTTGCCAGCGTATTCTTTCTGCAACTTCTCCAGGATCGGCTGCATCATCCTGCAGGGAATGCACGTACCACGGCCAAAATCGGCAAGCACCGGTCGCCGTGTCCTGAGCGCATTCGACAACGGATCATCAGCAACCTGCATCTCTGAACTATCCTTCTCTGCATCATCCTGCGTCTCAACCACACTGTCGACCGGAGTCTGCTCAATAGTCAGACTCTCATCTACTAAAGGTTCCTCGTCTCCATGTTCGACTGTATGGCCGGTTGTCACTATGAGCACGGCCACCACGACCATGACAAGAACAGCCACTATGCTGAGCTTGGAGAATGAACTCCTTCCTTTCTTTTC
>JBFEPB010000353.1:0-2401 GCA_041550295.1 bacterium
ATATTAGAATGCTTGTAATTGTATAATTGTGCCTTGCACAGTCTCATACCGTCGACGATCGAAGCGTGGACCAGCCGGTCAGCGATCATGGCGTCTTCTTTGTCCAGTACTACATCAAACAGGCCGGCGTTTGCGTCCATGCACGAAGGAAACAGGATTGTATCCTCGGTACCAAGGAACTTGGTTAAGCTGTCTTCCAGTTCCCGGTGAATGTCCTGCGTACCGCAGATGAAACGCACCGAAGACATGCCATAGCCCCTTTTCTTTAGGCCATCGTGGGCCGCGGCGACCACGTCGGGATGGCTTGACAAGCCGAGGTAATTATTAGCGCAGAAATTGAGGACTTCTTGTGGCGGCGAGCCAGTAGGATATTCAACCTTGATGCTGGCGGCCTGGGGTGATTCAATGTACCTCTCTTCCTTGAAGGTTCCTGCTTCCCTTATGTTTTTCAGCTCGTTTGCGTAATAGTCCTTTGCTTTTTCGCTGTAGGCCATCGCGTTCCTCCTATGTAACGTTGTACTCCTTGAGCATATTTATCATGTTATTTACGGTATCGAACGCTGCGGGCGTGGCCTTTTCATCTGGTATTTTTATGTTGAATTTCTTCTCGAGAAATGTCTTTAGAGATACCATTGAAAATGAGTCAACAATGCCACTCGATATCAATGGCGTGTTCTCATCGATATCTTCTTGAGTGTCTTCTTCCAGGTATTCTTTTTTTACATAATTTATTATTAGGTCTTTAAGTTCTTCGGCCATTTGACCTCCCTATTTCTTAATCATTCTCCAAAGTAGAAACATCACCGACCTCCTGTCCCCATTCCTGTGCCCGCAGAAGACGGCGCATGATCTTACCGCTCCTGGTTTTGGGAAGGGAGTCAACAAATTCGATCTCCTGGGGCATTGCCAGCGGTGACAATTTTTTCCGAATAAAATTCATTATGCTCAGCTCCAAATCAGCGTTCGCCTCGTACCCGGGCTTGAGGGCGACGAACGCTTTTACCACTTCCATGTTGACCGCGTCAGGTTTTCCAACCGCGGCTGATTCGGCCACTGCCTCATGTTCGAGCAGGGCTGATTCGATCTCGAATGGACCTACTAAATGCCCGCCGGTGTTTATTACGTCATCGTCACGTCCCACGAACCAGAAGTAGCCATCACCATCAATGCTCGCGCGGTCACCGCATATATACCACCCGTTCTTGAATTTGCTGTCGTACATTTCCTCGTTTTCCCAGTAGGTGCGGAACATGGACGGCCAGCCCGGTTTGAGTGCAATAAGCCCGACCGTGCCAGATGTCTTAATTGGCTCAAACGTTTTCTGGTCGACAACCGTTGCCGTGATCCCGGGAAATGGTTTGCCCATGGACCCCGGTTTGACCTTCATCCCCGGGTAATTTGTGATGACGATCGAGCCAGTTTCGGTCTGCCAATAGGAATCATGAAATGGTTTTCCAAAGGCTTGCTCTGACCAGATGACTGCTTCTGCATTGAGCGGTTCGCCCACGCTGATCAGATGTCTCAGGCTGCTCATGTCATACTTTCGGACCGCGGTCGTGCCCTCCTTCATCAGCAGCCGGATCGCGGTCGGCGCAGTATACCAAACGCTGATGTGGTGTTGCTCAATGAACTTGTACCATTTCTCGGTGTTGAATCCTGAATCGAGCACGGTCTGTGTTACGCCGCATGCCCATGGGCCGATTATTCCGTAGCTCGTACCAGTGACCCAGCCAGGGTCGGCCGTGCACCAATAGGTATCGTCGGGCATGATATCGAGAGCCCATTTCGCGGTTAGGTACTGAGCGATTATTGAGGAATGGACATGGAGTGCGCCTTTTGGTTTTCCGGTCGTGCCCGACGTATAGTGTAGCACCGAAGGCATCTCCGGACCGACTTTTTCGATCTCGAGATCTTCCACCGGGGCGGAATTCTCCATGCTGAACGCGATCTCACCTGGTTTTACGCTCTGCTCGTCAGCATCGACGACGATCACTTTATCGAGGGCTGGGAGTCTTTCTTTGATCCTGCGTACCTTGCCCGCATGTTTCCTCGTTGTGATGATCGCCTTGGTTTTCGCGTCCTCGAGACGAGTGAAAAGGGCCTCTTCGCCAAACGCTGAAAAAAGCGGCTGTGCGATCCCTCCGACTTTGAGGATCCCGACGAATGATATGTATAGTTCTGGTATGCGATCCATGAAAATACAGACCCGGTCTCCGGCCTTGATCCCGATGTCACGCAGGAATTTTCCGAATACATTGCTGTAGACACGGATGTCGTTATAAGTGTATTTCTTTACGTCTCCTTTGAATCCCTGCCATATGAGACCGATTTTGTCACCGAGCCCCTTTTCCACGATACGATCGCTGCAGTAGTAAGCGATGTTGTACATGCCGTTCCTGCC
>JBFEPB010000354.1:0-2389 GCA_041550295.1 bacterium
ATCATCCTTGAGCGACTGGATTATGTAATTCGCGTTGAGAATTGCGGATCTCGATATTCTTTTCAGTCCCTCCTGGCCGACAAGACGCAGGTATGTGTAGGCTCTGACCATGACAAGAAAATTGCCATAGAATGACTGTATCTTTCCGATGGAATGACGAACATCAAAGCGCAGTTTGTAGCTATTTCCGTCGCATGAAATCAATGGGACGGGCAGGAAAGATTCAAGTGCTTTTATGACTGCGACCGGCCCCGAGCCTGGACCACCACCGCCGTGAGGCGTAGAGAAGGTTTTATGGAGATTGAAATGAACTGCATCGAATCCCATATCCCCCGCGCGTGTGATGCCGAGCAAGGCATTCAGATTTGCCCCATCAAGGTAGACGAGGCCGCCCTTTTCATGTACGATACCGGTTATCTGCTTAACATTTTTTTCGAACAGGCCGAGGGTATTGGGATTGGTCAGCATGAGGCCGGCGACGTCGGTGGTCATCAGTTTCTTCAGTTCTTCGACATCGACTAACCCGTTGGCGCTCGATGGCAGTGTCAGCGGTCGAAAGCCGGAAAAGTTTACACTCGCCGGATTTGTCCCGTGTGCCGAATCTGGGACCAGGATGTATTTGCGTGTTTCGTTCTTCCTATTGAAGTGTGCTTTGAACATGCTGATCGCCGTGAACTCTCCTTGCGCACCGGCAGCAGGTTGAAGTGTTATCGCATCCAAATTAACAGTTGCTTTTAGATATTCGCCAAGTTCATACATTAAGGCAAGCGCACCCTGGATGGTGCTCTGTGGCTGTAAGGGGTGAATTCCGGTGAATCCATGCAAGCGCGCAGTTTCCTCGTTGATTTTGGGATTGTACTTCATTGTACAAGACCCGAGGGGGTAAAAGTTCTTATCAACATGATGGTTCATCACCGACAGGTTTACAAAATGTCTCATGATTTGTGGTTCACTCACTTCGGGCAAAGACGTGTGCGCCTTTCGTCTGAAGGCTGGAGTAAGGTCATACGGAGGCACATCAAGCCAAGGCAGGGAATACCCTTTTCGGCCAGGTTTTGTCTTTTCAAATATCAGTTCCATGCAGATTATCTCCGATGTGCCTGAATGAATCGCTGGAACGAACGGTCATAGGTTCTCTCCACTTCATCGGGGAAGCAGCATGCCGGCAATTGCTGCATTTTCAGGTGATAACTCAGACAATCGCAGCATTTGCCTTTTCTAGAACAAGGCTCATAACTGCAATTGCAGTGCCCAAGATTGTCTTTGGATTTGCATTCCATCGTCTATTATACCAAAAAAAAGTCATGTGTCAACGGCGCAGGAACAGACAGCAGAATGTCAGCATCAAGGTTGACACGAAGCATCGCATAAGTAGAATACAATATTTAGTATGGAACGGGGAGGTGGCGATGCAGATACTGCGCTATGTTTCTACGGTCATTGGTGTGGTTGGTATAATGATAATTTGCTGGGGTGTGCTGCTCAGCATTATCAGTTTCGCCCTTATTGAGTATGATCATGTGCGGGGTTTGAACATAAGAAACCGAAGATACCTGCTCAGACATCACCTCGGCACATATCTGCTGGCAGGTCTTGAATTCCTGATCGCTGCTGACATAGTCAGGACAATAATGGAACCAACCTTCACAGAACTGGCAATACTCGGTGCGATCATCGCCATCAGAACGGCCATAAGCTACTTTCTCAATATGGAGATGAAACACCCACATTACCGTACCGAGGGTGAATCCTGATATGTACATAACGCCGCGTGAAGAACAGAGCAACCTTGTGTTAGATTTTTCGATGCGCGAAGGGAGGTGTTGTGGCAAAAACAACGTTGCAGCAACTCGATGAATTTGGGCAGAGCGTCTGGATAGACTATATTAGTCGGCGTCTACTCAACAGCGGAAAACTGAAGGATCTCATTGACCAGGGTGTCCGCGGTCTTACATCAAACCCGACCATCTTCGATAAGGCGGTGAGCGGAAGTTCTGAATATGATCAATTGATCAAGGTATTGAAAGGAGAGCAGCGGTCCACTTTTGAGATTTACGATAACGTCACGGTCAGGGACATTCAGGATGCCGCCGATCTGTTCAGGACAATATACGAAGGAACAAACGGGCTGGATGGTTATGTCAGCCTTGAGATCAATCCAGAACTGGCACACGATACAGCAAAGACTATTGGTGAGGGCAAGAGATTGCATGCCGAGGTGTCACGACCTAATGTGATGTTCAAAGTACCAGCCACGAAGGCGGGTTTCCCGGCGATCACGGAACTGCTGGTGGATGGTATTAACGTAAATGTGACACTAATATTTTCTCTGGGACAGTATGTCGAAACTGCGGACTCCTATCTGAAAGGAGTTGATAAGCTTATGCAA
>JBFEPB010000355.1:0-2378 GCA_041550295.1 bacterium
AATTTCGCCACGACTACCGTAGTTAAGGCAAAGTGTTAACACGAGGCTGCTGTTGTTTTTGGTCAACTCCAACGCATCCTGCAAGGCCCGACGCGCATTTTCGTAAAGAACGCCCAGACGTCCGATCGCGTTCACCCGGACGTTGTTCTTATGCAATTCAGGCGTCTCTTTAACGAGCATCTCCTCGAGCATGTTCATCAGGGTCTGGACTTCTTCTTCCGGCCGCTGCCAGTTCTCAGTGGAAAAGGTGTAAAGAGTCAGATATTTCACGCCGATACTGGTCGAGGCCTTGACGATGGTCCTTACCGATTCCACCCCCTGGCGATGCCCGATTACTCGCGGCAGACCGCGTTTTCTTGCCCATCGGCCATTCCCGTCCATGATGATCGCCACGTGAGTCGGCTCTTGCATTAGAGTATTATAGCTCTAAGGTCTGTTTTGTCAACGGTGTCCCTCGGTCTATTTGGTAATTAGTATCGATATTACGTGGTAATTCGTGAGTAGAGATATTACCGGGCGTCTGGAGGGCACGGCCAGCATTCCAGCCTTAGTGCCCCTGCTGATTGTTATGTTATTGACAAGAACTGATATCTGTATATAATCCCATAATGGCGAACCATGTCGAGGTCATGCTCGTATCAAAGAAGCGTAATTTACTCAGGAACTTCAGATTGCCGATTATCCTCATATACATCATTACCGGATTTCTCGTTACTGCTACAGTATCGACCATCATTCTGCTCGTAAACAGTACGAGACGCACGTTCGTGAGAATGCATCTGACCAGAGTGGAGCGGGAGAACAAGGATCTGGTCGCTAAACTCGATTCGATGAACATTTCGTTGAAACGGGCGCAGGGGTTTTTTGACACACATATTACCCAGGATAACCGACAGCGAACGTTCTTGGAGATGGCGCACATTCACCCTGATATTTGGTCGATGGGTATTGGTGGTAAACAAGCCGAACGCCGTCCGCAAATCACCAATAGGAATACCGAACGGCTAATAAATGAGATCTATGAATCGGTGGACGTATTGAAGGGAAAATACTACCTTCGTCAGACCAGTGTACGTGAGATTCAGGAACAGATTGAAGATAATCTGTATATGTGGTCACATACCCCCTCGACCCATCCCCTTCCCGGTCACCGGATATGCTCTGGCTATGGGTATCGGGTAGATCCGATCGACCGTACTGTTCGCATGCACTGGGGCCTCGATATCGGTGCACCCAGGGGAACGAAGATATGCGCAACCGCAGATGGTGTTGTCAGCCACGCAGGGTGGGTGCATGGTTATGGCTGGACAGTGATCGTTGACCACGGATTTGGTTTTAAGACTGCCTACGCACACTGCCAGAAGATCCTGGTCCGGCAGAGCGATCTCGTCAAGCGCGGCCAGGTTCTTGCCAGGGTCGGTTCTACCGGCCGTTCCATATCTCCGCACCTGCACTACGAAGTGCGCGTATCGGGGATGAAGATAAATCCTTACAGATACATCAATAACACAACCGCAATTTTTGACTAGGCGAGCGCTTTCCCTTTTTATCGTTTCAGCATTCGTGTTCTTTGCGTCCGGTAATGCCGGTTCCCTGACGATCATTGCCGTGGGTGATATCATGATGGGGTCGGATTATCCTACTAACATGCTGCCGCCATATGGAGGCGCCCAACTTTTTGCCGGTGTCGATAGTATTCTAAGATCATCAGATCTAACAATCGGTAATCTTGAAGGGGTGATCCTCGACGGCGGTATTTGTACGAAAATCCCGTCAAGAGGGAAGGTTTATGCATTCAGGATGCCGACTTATTTTGCCGTAAACCTTGCCGAAGCCGGTTTTGATTTCCTTAACCTGGCGAATAACCATATGAATGACTTCGGATATGGCGGGATCGAATCCACAAAAGAGAATCTGAAAGGCCTGGGTATTCAATTCGGCGGACCAGGCGGCATGACCGGCACCATCAGAATAATCCGCACTGCTGTCGCGCAAAGCGGGGATAGCACATACCGAGTCATGATGGCTGACAGTGCCGATGATGCGGTTCCGGCTGAGAGTGTCAGCATTGCGATCGCGTGTTTCGCGACTTCGCCTGGTGCGGACCTAATTTTCAACGTCAAAGAAGCGCAGAACCGGGTCGCGGGCCTTGCCAAAGAGCATGATATTGTGATCGTTTCCTTTCACGGCGGCGGCGAGGGTTTGGCGTATCTTCACACGCGCGATGCCTTCGAATACTTTCTTGACCGGCCGCGCGGGAATGTCGTCGAATTCTCCAGGGCGGTCATTGATAGCGGGGCTGATCTTGTCTGGGGCCACGGACCGCACGTGCCACGCGCCATCGAAATGTACAGGGGGAGAATGATCGCTTACAGCCT
>JBFEPB010000356.1:0-2378 GCA_041550295.1 bacterium
ACCTCGGCGGTGATCTCGGTTTGAAAATAAGAAAAACGATGTGCGACCGACTCCAGGAATTCGGCATTCAACTCGAGGCCGGTCATCACGAGGTGGGCAAAGGGCAGCATGAGATCGACCTTTTGTATACCAATGCACTGACCCTCGCTGACAACATCATAACTGCCCGAATGGTGATTAAACAGGTAGCGGAAGAATACGGACTTTTCGCAACCTTTATGCCTAAACCATTATTCGGAGCGCCGGGCAATGGAATGCACATTCATCAGAGCATTTTTAAGAATTCAAAGAACCTCTTCGCCGACGCCAAAGACAACTATGGACTCTCCGAACTCGCCTACAATTACCTGGGCGGCGTGCTTAAATATATAAAGGAAATAAGTGCGCTCACCTCCCCGCTCGTCAATTCCTACAAGCGACTCGTGTCTGGTTTCGAAGCTCCGGTCTATATTTGCTGGGGCCGCATGAACCGTTCTGCCCTGGTCCGGGTGCCGAAAATAAGCCGAAACAAATACAAGAGCACGCGTATGGAAATCCGCTCGTGCGATCCTTCGGCAAACCCGTATCTATTATTCGCCGCGATATTACGAGCCGGCATCGAGGGCATCAACAACAAGCTAAAACCACCGGCACCGGTCGAAGAGAACGTGTACGTGCTCGAAACCGATGTCCTGAAGGACAAAGGAATAGATCACCTTCCTCGTTCTTTATATGAGGCGCTAGAATACTACAGTCAAAGCAAACTGGCGAGGAGCGCGCTCGGTGACACGCTGTTCCAGAGATATTATGACATCAAACTGAGAGAGTGGGAAGAGTATTCGATCCAGGTGTCAAAATGGGAAGTGGATAAATACTTGGAACTATACTAGTTCCATGATTTCGTAGATAAGAAAAGAGATTACAGAGATTAACACACTAGCTGACGTGGCGGTTTGAACAGCCGCCACGTTTCTCTTTGTGACTTCGGTTAGATTGGGCTGACAGTGCTGTGGTATGGGATCAGTAACGCTCGCCGAATGTGTTGTATGATACGATTTCATTCAGACTTTTGCGTGGTCTGGCTGGTATACCTGCAATCGACTCCTTTGTTGACTTCTCTGCCGGGTACCCGAGAACCAGTAGCGCAACCACTCTGAATTTGCGCGGCAGCCTCAAAAGATTACGGAGCCTTGATTCACCGTACCAACCCACCCAGCACGAGCCGATCCCGAGTTCGGTCGCGGCCAGGGTCATGTTGGTCATGGCGATCGACACATCGACGAGATGATTCTCATGCCCGGCAAGCTGCGCAATATAATGAGTCAAGGCCTTGCTGTAACAACCAACAATGACCAGGGGGGCGTCTTTCATGAAAGTCACTATCCGCCTGGTGGCTGCCGGTACGGTGCCCGGTATCTGTTTGATGATTGAAGGATCATCGATGACCACAAAATGCCAGGCCTGACGGTTGCTGGACGACGGCGCCAGCCGCGCTGCCTCCAATATCTGCAGCACCTTTTTCCGCTCGATTTTTTTTGCGGCGAATCTGCGCACACTCCTGCGCCACTTTATTGCCTTAAATACGTCCATAGTTCACACGTACTACAGTTTACGTCAAGCCGAATAGACCGCTGAAGCCGAGAAAAGCAAGGGCCATCAAACTTGCTGCGATGAAGGAAATAGGGTATCCCTTCAGCGATGGGTTGATCGGCGCCATGTCCAGCCGTTCGCGGATTGCGGCAAAGGTAATGATGACCAGTGTGAAACCGAGACCGGTACCGATCGCGAATACGGTACCGTCGAGGAAACTGAATTTATTGTCGATGTTCAGGAACGTAACACCGAGTATCGCACAGTTTGTAGTGATGAGGGGTAGATAAATACCGAGGGCATTATACAATGCCCGGTACGATTTTTTCAGAAACATTTCAACCAACTGAACGAGCGACGCAATGGTCAGGATGAAGACCGCGGTACGCAGGAAGACGAGGTTCAGTGGCAAGAGTACTACATTGAAGACTACCCACGTGATCCAGGCGGCAAGCGTCATGACAAAGATCACCGCCATGCCCATACCGGTCGCGGTTTCGAGCGTACTCGACACACCGAAGAATGGACACAGCCCGAGGAATCGCATCAAGACAATGTTATTCACAAGGAAAGCGCCCAGGAAAATGAGTGCCGGACTCTTCATCATAACTCCTTCTTCACGTACTTATTGATCAGGGCTTTCAAAACACCGATCACGAGGAAAGCACCGGGAGACATGAGCATGAAGATGACCGGTGAATTCTTGAAGCTCTCACCGAACACGGTGAACCCGAGTAGGGTTCCATTACCCAGGACTTCTCTTGTGACTCCCATGATTGTCAGGGCAAGGGTGAAACCAAGGCCGGTGC
>JBFEPB010000357.1:0-2374 GCA_041550295.1 bacterium
ACTATCCTGCTTGCGGTCGTAATCTGACTCGACCTGAATGTCGGCATACCCAATGTCATCATAGGCATATCTGATGACATAGTTATCCAGGTCGACCATTCTCATGTCAAAGACCTTGCTCCGCTCCATCACAAGCAGTTTTAGCAACGAATCCGAACGAAAGACCGCGTTGCCATCAAAGTTGATTTCCTTCACAAAATTCTGTCTTCCTTCATCAATCACTATTGAGATGGCAACTCCCTGATCAGTACTGTCATAACGTACTTTATGAGCTACAGACACATCGAGGAATCCATCATAAACATAGAAGTTTTTGATAGCATCAAGATCGCCCCTGAATATTTCAAGATTGAATAAGCCTTTGCGGAATAATCCCTTCGGTTTGGTCAACATGATCTTCCTGATCGATGACTCGCTGAAATACTGATTGCCGGTGATATCGATCGCCGTCACCCGAAATTCACTGCTGCACCAGAGAAAGAATATCAAGGCAATCATCGTATGTTGAAATGAAAATCCAGATCCACGCTGGTATTAAGGTTTTCCTGATCGTGAAGAGTGAATATCGAGATATGATCCGTAACATCATAGCTGGCACCAACCTGATGCAGTTCCCACGACTCTATTCCCGTCGTATAAAGCAGAGTGAAGCCTTTGGCAATACTCTTCTCAATCCCGATCGTCACCGAAGAAGGATCAACCAATTCGCCGGTTATCGTGAATCTATCGAGACCCAACAACCGTTCACCTGATTTCTCGATCCCGTACCGAACAGCATCTAACGCGTAATCCTTCGCCTTGCCCTTCACGTCTATTTCCTTTACCGTGGTGCCGACCTCACCGGGCCGACGCTGGCCGATCAATAGAAGACTTACGATATCCTGCTGGGGTAATGGCGGGTTTGAACTCAACCCCAGCTGCCATGTAGTGACGGTACCATCGAGTCGCAAGAATATCTCATAATCTCCGTCGGCTGCTCCTATAGTGGTGGTCGCCGTCAGATCAATTACTGGATCTATCTTATAGGGATCATCAAACTGGATTACCGCGTTCACTATCGTAAAATTCCTGCCGAGGTATTTGACCGTGCCCTCGTTGATCGCGGATATCGTACCGTATGCATTGAGGCGGGCAAGATAACCCTTTAACTGAAGGTCGGCTCTCACAGCAAGATCGGCAACATTGTTGGCAATGACTATGCTGTCGGGTACAGTGATACCAATGTCGCAATAGACACGCTTGGCTATTTCAGGCTGCTGTGGCCCAGGTCGGTTAGCGTTCGTCAAGAGCTTCACAAATGTTTGCAGTTTCATAGGCGCATCGTATACACCTTCGACAACGACTATTTCGCCGTTGATCCGCAAGGAATCCCTCCAGCCGGCTGCCTGCAAATCTGCATCTACGAGCATACGACCGAAATCCTTGTTGGCGTAATCGATTCGCTTGAGTTCAATCTCAAGAGACAAGGTGTCGAGGCGGCCTCGTGAGAGATCAGCAAAACCGTTGGCCTCGAAACGTCCTTTGTTAATCCTCCCGGTCAGATCCTTGCACGTAAGCACCCCGTTCTTGAATAAGAAACGGGCTGACACCGAATCAAAAATGACATCCTTGATCACATAATTGGCATCTTCAAGAATAAGATTACCGTCTATATCCAGCCGTCTCGGCGTACCCTGGATCCGCATATCGAAGTTCAATCTGCCGGCAATTGGCGGAACCCCCGGCAAGAAGTCTGCGACCTCAGAAAGCTGGATATCTGATGACATTCCTGAAATATCCATATCCGCGCCCTCGAAATCGATCGGTAGTGTTCCTTGCAGATGTATTTTCTGTCCTGCAAGGCCAAGCGTGAACTTATGCAACTTGACCATCATATTTTCTATTTCGACATCAATCGGGTCGATGTTATGCAACCTATTGTTCTCGAAATTTAATTCAACAGCATCAATGTGTAGAGACGCAGCTGTTCGCCTGAGATCAGAAAGACTTCCCTTTGCCACCAGATCTGCAGTCACACGACCGGTTGCTGGCGAGGTGAATCGATCGAGAGCGAAATGTCTGATTTGTGCTGTCGCGCTGAAAGGAAAATCACCAATAAGTCTGGCTTCAGCACCGAGCATTAGAGTATTGTGCTCATCAGCGAGCGACATTTGTAGCGTGGTGTCAGCAAGTACGAAATCAAGTGCATAGACCCCGAGCTGCAGAGTGTCGTACACGATATTACTGAAGACGATCTCCCCCTGACCTCGAGGATTCTGTATGTCTCCTGAAAACATCAAGTTCACACCTACACTACCGCCCAGCATCAGTGTATCTACCCCGAATACTTCTGGAGATTGGAATGTAAGACCTTCGCTGTTTATTTGAAGCGCGA
>JBFEPB010000358.1:0-2370 GCA_041550295.1 bacterium
GCTCGGACTGGTTGTCCCGTACGAAATGATACGGAAGATGCTCTTTCCCCTGCTGTTATTCATTCTGTTGAGTTTATGTCTGACCGTCTTCTTCGGACGGTTTCAATTCGGTGCAAAGAGGTCATTGTTGATTGCATCGGTCGGTCTGCAGGTTTCGGAGTTTGTCAGGATCTGGTTGGTCTTCTTCCTGGCGAATTTCTTCGCGTCTCATCCTATGACCGCGAACACACACCGCGGCCTCGCTACCATGGTGGTTATCTCTTTCGTGATCATAATACTGGTTGCCGTGCAGCCATCGATTTCAATGGCTTTCATCTGTTTTGCCACCCTGGTAGTAATGTTGATCTATGGCTGTGCCAAGGCAAAATTCCTGCTGGCGACGAGTGCCGCAAGCGCGGTGTTACTGGCCATTTTCATGCGAGTATTTCCACATGCTCAGCACCGTATTGCCAATTTCATATCTCACCCCACCTATCAGGTGCAGCAATCTTTGATTGCGATAGGTTCGGGAGGGTTGATCGGTAAAGGGCCTGGTGCTGGTTTGCAGAAATTTCTATTCCTGCCAGGTATACACAACGACTTCATCTTCGCTCACATCGCTGAGGAAATTGGATTCATTGGATGCATCGTTGTGTTCATATTCTATTGGCAGATATACTTTCGTGGTGTTACTATTGCCAGCGCTGCGGATGATGAATTCACCAGGCTCATGGTTTTTGGGTTAAACACTTCGATATTCATAATTTTTCTTGTCCACGTTGGAGTCAGTATCGGACTCCTGCCACCGACCGGAATACCGCTACCTTTCATTTCCTTCGGTGGCTGGTCGCTGGCAGCTAACCTGTTCGCCGTTGGCATAATATTGCAGGCCTCACGCCGGAGGACCCTGTGATCTCAACGTCCACCTTCGATTCTAAGGAGCCCAGCATGAGGCCCAGGGTCATTGTGAGCGGCATCGGCACTGGTGGCCATTATTTCCCTGCTATCGTTACGGGGCTTGAGTTGGAGCGCAGGAAGTGCGAAGTCCTCTTTCTGGCGAGAAAAGGATTCCAGGAAGAGAGAGTCGCCCGACGACATGGCCTGAAGATATTTTCGATAAGTTCGCGCCCCTTCTACGGCAAGTCGTTGCTCAGCAAGTTGCTTTCTGCCGGTTCTTTGATCCAATCTGTTATCAGATTGCACTCGTTGACACGCAAAAGCATAGGCTTGGCATTCGGTGGATTCGGCGCGGTCCCGTTGAGCATTTCTTGTATCTTGAACCGCAGTGCCTTTTATGTGTTCGAACCAAATCGTGTCCCGGGTCGGGCAACAAGATTACTCACTAATGCCGCACAAAGAATTTTCCTCGGTCTGCCACCGCTTACTACGATGAGCAGTAACATGCACCTTACCGGTATCCCTATCAGAAGCGAGTTCAAGACAAAGCAACGCGGCACTGGGAGGAAAAAAGGAAAGGGAGTCATACATGTTCTTGTGTATGGCGGCAGTCAAGGAGCGCGTTTCCTTAACGATATGGCTTTGAAACTCCAGCATGCCCTCCCCGAGAGATGGCGTCTCACGATCATCGCGGGTGCAAGTGATTATGAGCGGGTAATGAGCAACAAGAAGACCTCGACACGGGTGATTCCATTCAGCGATGCGCCATGGGAGGAGATTGGTCATGCGGATATTGTTGTTTCGCGTGCCGGCGCGCTTGCCGGTTATGAAATTCTGGCGCTGCGGAAAAAGGCTATTTTCATACCATTCCCTTTTGCCATCGACGACCATCAATATCACAACGCCATATATTTCGCCGAAGTCGGTGATGCCCTTGTGCACGAACAGGTAGGTCTAACCTATCAAGAATTGGCAAACAGCATACATGTACTGCTGAGAAGGAAAAAGCCCACCAGGGAGAGGATCATCATGGACGCGGAAACGAAGATTGCCACTCTACTACTAAAGGATGTGGCGTGAAAAAGCATAGATCGAATATTCTAGGTAAGACCAAGCACATACATTTTGTTGGAATCGGCGGTATCGGAATGAGCGGATTGGCAACGATCGTGAAGAATCTCGGGTTCAAGGTGACAGGTTCTGATCTACACAGATCGGATATAACAAAGCGTTTGAAGCGCATCGGTATTCAGATCAGGTACGGACACAAGAGATACAATGTAGTCGGTGCTGACGTGGTGGTGTATTCATCAGCCATTAAACAGGAAAACGCAGAGATGGCAGAGGCCAGGCAAAGAAACATTCCGATCATCCCGAAAATCAAATTCGGTCCCCATGAGGCAAGAAATGCATTTAAATAATTCACATATCCCAGATTCTTAAAAATCCCGATCATTCCCCAGTAAACCATAGCAATCACAACACTTAATCCAA
>JBFEPB010000359.1:0-2368 GCA_041550295.1 bacterium
GACATTGGGATGGGGGTTATAATCGAAGCGCGCCGAATAGGTCAGAGGAGCATAATCCACAGTCGAGATCCTCGGCACATTGATGTTGTTTACCCAGGCACTCACGATAACAACATCGGTCTCGAATTGCGCGCCAGCTTTTATCGCATAGGCAAAATCGCTGCTCAGGTCTTTCACCCAGCAATTCAGTCCGGCAACATGGAACCCGGAGGCGAACCATTTACCGATCGGAAAACCGAACCCAAACTGAAAAAAATTCTCCCGGTACAGATCGCTGCCGAAGCTCGCTAATTCGATGCTGTACCTGTCGAGTTGAGAGTACAGGTAAAACGTACGCAGTTCGGCAATGCCATATCTGGTCTCACTGCCTAAGAGCAACTCGAATTCCTCCCGATGTAGTTGTGCCGGGTTGAATTCTATTTGGTGTAATACACTTCTCGGAAAAAGAAATGACTCAAAGAACCCAAAAAGGATTAGTATCTTCAATAGGATTTACGGTACTACGGCGAATCTACAATTTCCACCTTCAGGGTCATACCATCGACACTAACAACACGTACCTTCTTTCCTTTCTTTATCGGCCTATCACTGACGGCATTCCAGAATTCTCCGTGCACATGAACCGTTCCCCCACCAATTTTGACGTCGGTCCTTGCGGTTCCGACCTCACTTACTCTTCCTTCACTGCCTGTAGCACGCTTTCTGAATTGCGCCCTGACCCCGAGGGTTAACAGAAAGATGACAAAACCAGCGACGATTACTACCACGAGCATAATAACCTCCCATGAAACACGCAAATAAGGTACATCACTTTCAAACAGAATCAATGAACCAAAAATAAGGGCAACAACACCGCCGATTGTTAAAAGCCCTTGCGAAGTAATATATATTTCCAGAATAAAAAGAATCGCCGACAAGACGATCAATGCAAAACCCGCGTAGTTTACCGGCAGCACATGCAAGGAGTAAAACCCGAGTATCAGACATATGCCGCCGACCACACCAGGGAAGATCATACCAGGGTTCTGTAATTCAAAAAACAGGCCGTATACTCCCAACAAAAGAAGAATATACGCTATGTTGGGATTGGTAAGCAACAGCAACAAACGTTCACGCAGTGTCATCTTCACTGTGCGCACTGGTTGGCCAACGGTCTTCAATACAATTTCCTCGCCGTCGATTTCAACCTTCCTGCCATTCAACTTACCGATTAGGTCATCGTCATCCTCGGCGGTGAGTTCTGCTACACCCAACTGAACCGCGGTTTCGGCATCCACGGATACGCTTTCTCGCACCGATCTCTCGGCCCATTCCTCATTCCTGCCTCTTTCTTTGGCCAAGGCCTTCAAATAGGCAACAGCATCATTGGTTACCTTCTCGGTCATGATACTATCCATCTTCTCTCCACCCATACTCACCGGATGCGCCGCGCCCACATTTGTACCAGGAGCCATGGCAGCAACGTGACTCGCGTACAATATGAAAACCCCCGCCGACGCGGCCCTCGCCCCCTTTGGCGATACATACAGGATGACCGGCACATCTGCACTCAGTATTCTTTTTGTTATCTCGCGCATTGATATATCCAGACCGCCGGGCGTGTCTAGTTTGATGATAAGACAGGCGGCTTCCTCTTCCTCGGCAATATCGATCGCGCGCATGATGTAAGAACTACTTGCTGGGCTAATTACTCCATCCAGATCGGCGATGATCACTTCATTTACATTGAGCAACAACAATAACAAAACGAACATACAAGAGAATACTCATTTAGAAAGTCAAGTCAATACCTCAACAGCCGCAAAACACAATGCTACACATCAACAAAGGTCTTGACAGAAATTAAATAATGATTATAATCGCACAAAAGGAGGTAAGAATGCCTGCAAAAAAGAAAGCTAAGAAGAAGGCTACCAAGAAGAAAAAGAAGAAGACAACTAAGAAAAAGAAGAAGACAACCAAGAAAAAGAAGAAGAGATAGTTGTGTCTGAGAAGGGGGAGCAATCCCCCTTCTTCTTTTTCTACCAGTGACATACGCTCCAACAGAAAATGCTATTGACATTGAATCCACACTACATATAATCGCACATGGACATGCGGCAGTTTCAAACTCTCAGAGAGAACATGAAAAAAAATTTGGCTGAACTGAAGTCAATATTGAACGACCCCAGTGTGCTCAATCCTTCTGACGCCGCAAAATACGACAGGGGAGTCTATCTGTTCCAGAGTACAACCAGATGGATTATCACCATCGGTAATGACATCATTATCGAGAATGATCTGCGTCCGCCGTTGAATCCGGCCGATGTTTTTATCAGCCTTGCTGAGCAAGATCTGTTGTCATCCACCACGGTGGTCGGAATGAAGA
>JBFEPB010000360.1:0-2367 GCA_041550295.1 bacterium
ACAACGATGCTCTTAATCCTCATTTTAGAAGCCGATCAAAAATCGGCAGGCAAATTTCAAACACCTTTAAGCGGATAGTATCATCCAGACCAGCCGTCTTGACCACAAAGCGCTGAACCATTGGATTGGAAATCACTTTTTCCCACGATTGAATATACCGAACGACGTCCAGGTTGCCAAATCGCTTCTCGAACTTCTCCCGTACAGATTCGAGAGCATCTGCATATTCCTTCTCTTTTTCAGAAATATAGCCTCTCACCACGACATTGGGCATGATCCTCGGA
Source organism: bacterium (assembly GCA_041550295.1). Lineage (GTDB taxonomy): Bacteria > Hydrothermota > Tepidihabitantia > SM23-42 > SM23-42 > SM23-42. The sequence continues at coordinate 285 of JBFEPB010000360.1, forward strand.
TCATCTATACCACTCAGAAATTCTTCTATATCACTCAGCGTGCGTTGTTCCGCTCCTGGATACACAAAGAATTCCTTGCTGATCCAGTAGTGTGCATTTTCCACACAAGATTTCTTCAATTTGATACTGTCGCGATTAATCTCCAATAGACAGTAACTGCGCTCGCCCTCGCATTTTTTGCCCAGTGCGACCGGCGAGCCCGGATATATGACGCGCGTTTGCCCGTATAGCATTTCGATATAACGAGCGTGCAGGTGACCCATTGCCACATATCTTGCAGTTCCCTGAAGATCGGCCGGGAATATCGGCATATACTCTGTCTCTGGGTCTTCAAGCAATGAGAAAATGTATGACTGGTCGTAGAGAGTTCCGTGTATTATCAGCACATCAACCCCGGACCGAAGACCCCTTATGCATTCGCTGAATCTCTTGTGTTGAAAGGGCACACCACAAATCCTTAAATCATCCTCTTCGAAGATCTGATAAGGTTTTTCGGTAAGTTGGATGACATTCCTTCCATATTCAAAAGCTGGACCAAACGAATGTTCATCATGATTACCCGGAATAACAATGATCTTGCACTGGGCCGAATCGAACATACCTTTCACTTCCTGTCTCAGAAGTGTAGCATCGGTATCAGTGTCAAAAAGATCCCCGGCGACAACGAAAAAATCCACCTCTGCCTCATCGGCTTTCTCCAATAGCCAGGAGAGTATTTCGAGACGATTGTCCTCCCCCTTCTTCAAATGCAGGTCAGCTGTGTGCAGCAGTCTCATGGTTTCAGTACCTCTGGTTGAAGTAGTCGTCCAGGATCCTGCGGTGGTCAAAAGCAATGTTTTCCGGTAAAGTCTTGCGGTCGAACAGTGCCAACTCAGACGCGTCATCGCCTGACACAGGCTGGCCGGTTGCCTGAGCCACGAACACAATCGATATCGTATGATGCCGCGGATCGCGTTTCGGGTCTGAATAACAGTGGAATTGTCCCAATTTCATGATTTCCAGTCCGGTTTCCTCTCTGGCCTCACGCCTGGCCGCATCCTCTGCCGATTCTCCGTATTCAATGAAACCGCCAGGTAGAGCCCAGCCAGGCGGCGGGTTTTTACGCTTAATCAGGACTATTCTGCTATCGATCTCAATGATAATATCCACCGTGGGTAAAGGATTTAGATGTTTCACTCTCGCAATTATAGGCAGAATCATGACCGAATCAATAGTTGACAGGGTTGAACTTGTTCATTATAATGTCTGAACGGAAGGCAAGTTAAGTTGAATACTCTTGAACACTTTTCTACATTTCAGCCCATCACTTGACACCGTTTATAGTCAAATAGGGGGTTAGTCAATGACACTTAAAAAAGAAAAAATCAGCAATCATCACAGGATCTACACTTTCTTTGTCAGAGAACTTTAGAAAAATGCTACACAGAATTACTATTGTTCTACTCTTATTCGTCTTGTGCCTTGGATTCACCGGGCAAAATCAAGTGACGAGACTCATCGAAATAAGGCTCGAGCATCACGATGAGGTCTACACACTAAACAAATATCGGTTGACCGTTGTCGATGCGGGGGCGAATTTTGCCAGGGCTTTGGTTAACGACGAGGAGATAAAAGCGCTCACAGATGCCGGCTATGACCTGGTCATCGTGATCGATGATTACCAGGCCTACAAGGATGAGATTTTCCAGCGCGGATTCTATCACACTTATCCCGAGGTATACGCAGTACTCGATTCCTTTGTAACCGAATATTCGAATATCTGCCGCCTCGACACGATCGGTTTCAGCGTTCAGGGCCGCCCCATCTGGGCGATGAGGGTCACTGACAATCCCCTGATCGAAGAAAACGAGCCAGAGATCAGACTCGCCGGCAATATCCACGGCGATGAACACATCGGAACCGAGATAACCCTCTATTTCCTGAGGCATCTGCTTGTTAACTACGCAGTCGACCCCCAAGTGCAAGTCATCGTCGACAGTAATGAGATCTGGATACTCCCGACGCTCAATCCCGACGGCAAGGTAGCGAATACCCGGTATAACACAAATTCGGTCGACCTCAATCGCGACTATGGCTATTTCTG
>JBFEPB010000361.1:0-2360 GCA_041550295.1 bacterium
ACTATTCTCGAATATATCCGACCTGATAACATTAACAAGGGCGTACCTGAGCGCAGAAATTTTGAGTGCCAGTACTCTATCAATGATGATACACCAATGTGCAGGTAGCATTGAAAGACGAAACCTCGGCTGGCTGGTTGATCCATTCCCCGGTTCGCTTTCACCTGAATCGTTTGGCCATACCGGATTCACCGGTACTATGCTAGTGATCGATCCCCGCATCAACTTGATCACAATACTACTGACAAATGCAATACATCCCACAGTAAGAACAGGGATCATGCAGCCGATCAGACGACGGGTCGTGCAGATCATAGGCGAAACGATGAAGCTGAGAACGACAAGAAACTCAGAGGCTGAAATACGGTGAAACGGGGAATAACGCACGATGCTGCAGACACGCTTCCGCTGGAGACACGTCGCTGCGCTCCTGAAGACACGCTGCGCTGAGAGCGACCAGAAATTTAGAAGATAAGAGGCTCAGCACCTCAGCGATCCCAACGTTATTAACGATAATAACGTTCATAACGATCTTAACGTTCTTTGTAAATTCGCAATTCGCATCCCGAAATTCGAAATGTTGTCAACGTTATTAACGATCTCCGTATCCAGTATCAAGAATCAAGCATCAAGCGCGAATTCTGTCCAAATCTCTGATTTGGTAACAGAATTCAGTGTCCCGAAGAATGAGGGGAATCCAGGATCAAACGTTATTGACGTTCTAACGTTCTAAGCTTTCTCAGCGCACAAACGCAACATAACCAACGGCAAGACCTAGTCCTCCCCATGCAAGGTCTTTCCATGAGAAATGACCTTTCTTCTTCTTGTCATAAACTTCCTTGCCTACAGCCAAGAGAGCAGTCAAAGACACAGCATATATCTTACCTCGTTGCTCATCCCTATTGAGTCTGCACACGTAAAAATGATAGGTCAAGCCAGGTATCGCCATCCCGGCGGAAAAGTGTAGTACTTTGTCCCGACCAAACCACGGATCTGATATCACCTTCTTCATCTCGGTCGCAATCGCAAGACTATCGGCCTGTCCCACCGAGTCAGCATGAGTTTCGGTTTGGGCTGTCAAAATAGAAACAAAGAGTAATAACGGTATCCAATACCTGACCATATGAGCATTATAACGCTACAATTAGCCGTGTCAACGTAGCAGAGCAGAACCTGAGAACTGGAGAAGCGGAGAAGGACAAGAAGCTAAGAGGCTAAGAGGATGGGCATAAACCTACGGTATACGACCTTCGGTCGGGAAAGGCGCTTCGCGCGGAGTACGTAGAGATAGGAACGACGAGAAGCTCAGGAGTTAAGAGGGTGAGATACCGAGAAACGGAGAAGAACAAGAAGATTAGAAGTTGAGAGGATGAGACGCTGAGAAACGGAGAAAAACTAGAACCTAAGAAGATGGGAAACTGAGAAGCTGATAAGCGTAAAGACAATAACGTTATCGACGATTCTCGTATCCAGTATCAAGAATCGAGCATCATGTATCTCTCGTTATTAACGTTCTAAACGTTCTCAACGAACATAACGCTTTTAGAAAAGATAGTCCAACTGTAGATCTATTTTCGTAGTATTCTCATTATCCGTGTAATCCGGCACCATCAACCCCGGAAGGTCGGGGTAGTAGACATCCGGGTTGTTGTACAATCCCGTATGCGGGATCCTCGTATGCTTGCGGGTGAATTTCGCCTTCACAAGCGTGCTGCCGATCTTCTGTGATGCAACCGCGTAGAATTTGATCCCATCCGCATAGAGAAAATCAATCCCAACATCTTCGAAAATCCATTGACTCATACCGTCGGTCTTCCATATGGCAATGCCGCCTTCAAGCGATAGGATACTGCTGAAATTATGGGTGAAAGAAGCGGACAGAAAACCACCATCAAGGACCAGGTCTTCGCCCTCGCTTGCGGTCAGATCCACCGTCCCAAATCTTGCCTCAACCCGGATCGCGTCGAAATTCGGAAGATAAAAAAAGGACCTGATCGCAGACTCATGCGTGACCGAGACCGTCGATTGTACCGGACGCGGCAGATATTTCCTCACGAACTTCTGTGAGAATCTCAGGCGCACGGGCCAGATAGGCTGGTATTCTACTTCGAAATAAGCTCTCTGATTCAAGAGATTGTGGCTCACATTTCTAAAGATATCAAGGTATGCTCTGGTAAGGATGATGTTGCGCGTCAGTTGGTATCGCGTCTCAAGGAATACACCCTCCTCTGGTTTTGGCGCTGGGTCATCATACAGACTGGCATATTCAGGGTCGACCAAGGCATAGGGTCGTTCGAATGGTGTGTCCTCAAATCGTCGGTATTCTGAAAACCCACGATTGTAAGGATTATCGTATGCTG
>JBFEPB010000362.1:0-2358 GCA_041550295.1 bacterium
TGATGCCGGGCCGCATTTTGAAGTGATCCAATACGACCGGCATTAATTCTGCCTCTGGGAATTTTTCAAGCAGATACGAAATAACCGCTTCGTTCTCCTCCGGTGCGATCGTGCAGGTCGAATATACCATGGTTCCGCCGGGCCGCAATGCCCTGAATCCTGAAAGGGCAAGTCCGATCTGGATCCTGGACATGCGCATGATGTTCTTCATCCCCCAATGATACAGGACTGCCTTTGACCTGCGGATCGTACCCTCTCCACTGCACGGTGCGTCAATGAGGACACGGTCAAAGTAATCGTTGAAAACACGATGCAGCTTCTGCCCTCCGATGCAGATCACTACCTCGTTTAGCAGCCCGCAGCGCTTTACATTGTGGATCAATCCCCTCATGCGTTTGCGGCTCGTCTCATTGGCGACAAGTAAACCACGGTTGGCCATCAGCTGCGCTATCTGAGTCGTCTTAGACCCTGGCGCCGCGCACATATCGAGTATGACCTCATCCGGCCGCGGATCAAGCAGTAATACCGGCAGCATGGACGCTATCTCCTGGACATATGTCAGCCCAAGGCCATGTGTCATGTGATTACCGATCGATACCCTACCGATCACGCTGAACCCGTCGCGGTAGAAAGGCAATTGGCGTAATTGAATATCCTCGAGCAAATTGAGTATTTTAGCGCGCGTACCCTTAAGCGTATTTATGCGCAGGGATCGGACCAACGGTTTCTTCAAATAATGCATAAACAGATCAAAATCAGGAATGATCGATTCATATCGTGCATACAGCTGATTCATCTTCATGAGTTATTATATAGCTGGATCTAACAAAAAGTCAACCTACAGACAAAGTCAGATCAACGGCAGTGAAGACGATCGTTCTATTGACTATCGACCCGATTTCAATAATCTATACCAATGCAGGGAAAAACTAAAGTAGCCTTGCCACACTTTATCGAACTCGGGGAAAAGAGAAGCAGCAATCTTCTGAAGATCCTCGGCAAATATCATCTCCTTTCAGGAAAAATCATGTTGTTATCAGATGAGAACACGGCAGCAATCGGTGGCAACAGCATGCGCGACATGCTGCGTAGCGAGAGGTTGCCGGTGGTCAGTCATTCTGTGGGTAATAGTGATGACCAGAATGTTGCTCGTATTAACCAAACAATCGCAGAGAATCAACCGCAGACAGTGATCGGCTTTGGTGGCGGCAAGGTTCTGGATGTCTCCAAGCTGGCCGCTGGTTTGAACAACACCAAGTATGTGAGCATTCCAACCACCCTCTCAAATGATGGGATTGCTTCGCCTGTGGCAGTGATAAAAAACAGACAGAACATACCGGTCAGCCACATCACGGCTGCTCCCTACGGTGTCATCATCGATCTCAGCATAGTCAGACGAGCACCCCGGCGTCACCTGATGGCCGGGGTCGGCGATCTCATATCAAACCTCTCGGCTGTTTTCGACGCCCGACTTGCGCATGACAAGCAAGCCGAAGAAATCAGGCAGGGTGCTCTCGAACTGGCCGAAGCGGGTGGAAAAAAGCTGCTCCAGCTGGAGACCTCGGAGATTGACAACAGCGCTTTTCTCCAGGAGCTCGCACACGGTTTGGTCAAGAGTGGCTTTGCGATGTGCATCTGGGGCACCTCACGTCCAGCAAGCGGCAGTGAGCACAAAATAAGCCATTCCATAGACCACTATTTCCCGCCCAGCCGAGGCTTGCATGGTGAACAGGTGGGTATTGCCGCGCTATTCACAATGGCACTACAGGAAAACCCCTGGCTCAACCCGGTCAGGCATTTTTACGAAAAGATCGGTTTTCCAAGCACATTGAGCCACCTGCGGCTCCAAGCCGACGATTTTCTCAGGGTCGTGACCAATGCAACGCGGATCCGGCCTGAGCGTTATACCATACTCGAGGACAAAAAACCCGGCGAGAACGAAATCCTGCGAATCATCGATTTACTGAAACTATGAGCCGCTGGTAGCCGTAGATCTGTACCCCATTGACAAATTTCTATTTATTCATATAATAATAGTCTACAGATTTTTTGCTGCATAAGCAGGTCAACAGGAGCATCCCGCACTTCAGTGCCTGGATAGCTCAGTCGGTTAGAGCACGTCCTTGGTAAGGACGAGGTCGCCGGTTCGACTCCGGCTCCAGGCTTAGCCGAGAATGCGGGATTCGATTCCGACCGTGAGCTTGGTGTTTTTTGTTTAAGGAGGATTATTATGGCGAAGCAGAAGTTTGAGCGGACGAAGCCGCATGTTAATATTGGGACGATTGGGCATGTTGATCATGGTAAGACGGCGTTGACGGCGGCGATTACGCGGGCGTTGGAGAAGAAGGGTTTAGCGCA
>JBFEPB010000363.1:0-2356 GCA_041550295.1 bacterium
CTTGAAAATAACTCATCACACACTATTTATGCAAAGGCGTATGATGCGGCTGAGAACGAGAGTGTTTCGGAAACCATTTCGGTAATCGTTGTCATTGAGGGTCTATTGAAATGGCGTTATGCAACAGGTGGTTTTGTGTATTCTTCGCCGGCGATCGGTTCGGACGGTACGATCTACGTTGGTTCATGTGATGGTTATCTCTATGCAATAAATCCTGATGGCACCTTCAAATGGTCATACCATGCAGCAGGTCCTGTCTACTCATCGCCGGCGATTGGGAGCGACGGTACGATCTATGTTGGTTCAGGCAATGATTGTCTCTATGCGATAAATCCCGAAGGGACCTTCAAATGGTCGTACCAAACAGGAGGTACTGTGGCTACATCACCAGCGGTTGGTGCAGACGGTACGATCTATATCGGTTCACTTGATAACAAGATCTATGCGGTAAATCCCAATGGAAGCTTTAAGTGGTCATACACAACGGGGGATTACGTAACTTCGTCACCGGTGATCGGCACGGACGGCACGATCCATGTTGGTTCAAATGATGGTTATCTCTACGCAATAAATCCCAATGGCACCTTGAAGTGGCGATACCAAACAGGTGCTGATGTGAATGCGTCGGCGGCGATCAGTAGTAACGGTATGATCTATATTGCATCTTGGGATAACTATATCTATGCGATAAACCCCAATGGTACGTTGGAATGGACATACCAAACAGGTGATATTGTGAATTCTTCACCGGCGATCGGTGTGGACGGCACCATTTATGTTGGTTCACAGGATAATTATCTATATGCGATTAATCCGGATGGCACTTTGAGGTGGTCATACGAAGCGGGTGGTGCCATACATGCTTCTTCGCCCGCGATCGGTAGCGACGGCACGATTTATGTCGGATCGTATGACAATTATATCTATGCGATCAACCCCAATGGTACACTCAGGTGGACGTACCAAACAGATTTTCATGTGCATTCGTCACCAGTAATCGGCACAAATGGTACGGTCTATATCGGGTCACATGATTATTATCTCTACGCAATTCAGGGTATTGGGACTCTGGCAAATACTCCGTGGCCTATGTTTCATCATGATCTGCGACATACGGGACGCGCTGACTGAGCACGTTCGCATTGCGCACTGGAGACATGTCCACCTTTGATGGCTTGGAGTCATATCCGCCTCGCGGATTGAATCCATGTCGTCTCGCTTCTGAAGACGCCTATGCTGGGAAACGGTTAACCTATTTCGAATTTCGAAATGCGAATTTCATACAAGAAATTGTTTTCGTTAGTCCCGTTAATTTCGTTAATATCGCTACTTTCGTCAGAGTTGCTTGGCTTCAGAGGTTCGCCGTCGTCCAGGGGCAGGCACCTTACGGAGCCAGTCCCCTGCGTGCCAGAAAATGTCTCGACACCTCGACATTTTCAGCAGGCAAGTCGGAGAATGACGATGAGAGAAGTTTGTTGTTGATTTTCCGGAAAATATGTAGAATATAGTGCGGAGGATAACAATGATTATTTCGAAGGAAGTCCGTGTGCTACGTATTGCTTTGATCTTAATATGGTTGGCGACTACTAGTGCGATGGTTTTACTACTGCTGCAGGGTGTTCGGCGAGGGGATCAGTTTAACGTTTTGCACTATGTCCTGCCGGGTATATATACGCTGGTGTTAGTCTGGTATTTATGGCGAACAGGCCGGTCTATGAATGCACTGCCCGAGATTCGTTCTCCAATATTCCCGCAACGGCAATTCGGGCGCATTGTTCCAGCCGTGATCATAGCACTTATATTTGTCTTGCACTTTTTCTTGGATCTCGGGGTCCTCTTGCTTGTGAGCATTATCGCTATTGTCTGGATAATTTTGGCGTGGTGGCGAAGTATCAGTGTGCGTTTGGTGATCACAGGTTTGGTGCTTGCGGCTTTTGCGTTTGTGAGTGGATATTTGTACTTTAAACATGGCTTCGTCTCTTCCTCTGTTTTTTTTCTCCTTGTGGTTCTCTCGCCTCTAATGGTCATTGCCGGCGGATTGTTGATCATCAAAACGGGGTTAAACAACTTTGCGCTGCTTTCGGGAAGTTATGTGAAGGCATTGAAGAGTTTTCTTTGGGGTTGCCTACTGTTCGTCCCGCTGGGTTTGACTAATGCTGCCAGCGGCTCACCAGGCCGCGATCTCAACTGGCTTACATCCTGGTGGATGCCTTTTTCGCTTCCAGTGTATTCTGGGATTGTAGAGGAGGTTTGGTATAGGCTATTGGTTGTGAGTCTCTGCTACTTCATGCTGCGCCCTGCGCTCCGTAGATATCCCCAGATCGCGATGATGGGAGCAGTACTCTTCAGCGCGATC
>JBFEPB010000364.1:0-2351 GCA_041550295.1 bacterium
GCGACCATGGACTGGATGCAGCAGGAGCGAGAACGGGGTATTACGATCACGTCGGCGGCGACCACATCACAGTGGAAAAAGTTCCGCGTTAATATCATTGATACGCCCGGGCATGTCGATTTCACGGTCGAGGTCGAGCGGTCGATGAAAGTTCTTGATGGTCTTATAGCAATTTTCTGCGCCGTGGGCGGTGTGCAGCCCCAGTCAGAGACGGTCTGGCATCAGGCAGATAAATACCGTGTACCCCGGCTCGCGTTCATCAATAAAATGGACCGTGTTGGTGCCGATTTCTACCGTGTCTTGAAACAGATGCACGACAAACTTTCGTTAGTACCGATAGTTCTTCAGATCCCCATTGTGGATCATGATTCGTTCCACGGTGTTATCGATCTCGTTGAGAATAAAGCGTATTACTGGGATGAAGAGACCCTCGGAGCGAAATACCGTATTGACGAGATCCCCGATGATTACCGGGAACAGGTCGATGAGTATAGAACCAAGATGTTCGAAGCGATCGCTGAACATGATGAGGAGATCTTTGAGAATTATTTTGCCCGCAAGCTGATCGAAGTGGACATGTTGAAGGCGATCATACGTAAAGAAACGATCGCACTGAATTTTGTACCGGTACTGTGCGGGTCTGCCATGAAAAACAAAGGCGTGCAGACATTGCTCGACGCGGTCCTCGACTATCTGCCGTCGCCCGTCGAGGTGCCACCCGTATATGCGCTGAATCCGAAGACCGGTAAGATGGTGGAACGAAAGCCGTCGATTGACGAGCCGTTCTCTGCGTTTCTCTTTAAAGCCCAGACAGATCCACACATGGGATTGTTATATTATATTCGCGTATACTCGGGTGAGGTGAAGACCGGTGACAAAATACTCGTGTATCCTCCGGATCGATTGGACCGTGTAAGCAAGTTACTCCTCATGCACGCCAATAAACGCGAGGAACGACCGTCACTCTCGGTCGGTGAGATAGGTGTGATCACGGGATTGCGTGAATGCAAAACAGGCTATACCCTGTGTTCGCGAAAAGATCCCGTTTCGTTCGATGCGATGATATTCCCTGAACCGGTCATATATGTATCTTTGGAACCCAAGACGAAAATGGATGATGTAAAACTCGACAAGATGCTGAAGCAGATCCAGATCGAGGATCCGACATTCAAGGTACGAACAGATGAAGAAACATCCCAGCGTATCATATCGGGCATGGGTGAATTGCATTTAGAGATAATCGTTGACCGACTGAAAAGAGAGTTCGGGGTAGATTGCAATGTCGGAAGACCGCAGGTATCATACCGGGAAACAGCGACTGCAGAAGCACGAGCCGAAGGACGGTTCATTCGGCAGACCGGAGGTAAGGGACAGTACGGTGTGGTCCTGCTCAGGCTGGTGCCGGGAAAACGGGGCGAGGGAGTCGTCATAGAGAATCGCTTGAAAGAAGGGGCAATTCCCCGTCAGTTCATACCCTCTGTTGAAAAGGGCATACGTGAACAGGCAGAAGTCGGTGTGCAATGGGGTTATCCGGTCATAGACCTGAAAGTGACGATACTCGACGGCGCCTTTCATCCGATCGATTCGTCGGAGATATCGTTCAAGGTTGCCGCACAGATGGCGTTTCGTGAAGCATTTGTGAAGGGTGAACCGGTCCTGCTGGAACCGATCATGTCTCTGGAAATCATTGTGCCGGAATCCTATATGGGTGACGTCATAAATGATCTTAATGCGCGTAAGGGCAAGATAATTGAAATAGAGACCAATAAACGGGAAAAAATAATCACTGCCAGCCTTGCCCTGGCGAGGTCATTCGGCTATGCAACCGACCTGCGTTCGGTGACCCAGGGGCATGGGATCCATACCATGCAGTTTTCGCACTACGCACCCAAAGAACAGAAAGCCGAATCGTGATCTGAATCAGGATACGGGATCACGGGAATCCCAAATCCCGTGGACAAAGTGAGTGTAAGGAGAGGATGTATGAAAAAAGAATGCTTATTTCTCGACGTTTTTACCGATGTTCCGTATACCGGTAATCAACTTGCCGTTTTCCCTGACGCAGGGCAGCTTACCACGGCGCACATGCAGAAACTTGCCAATGAAATAAAGTACTCAGAGACTACCTTTATCGTCGAAAGCGAAGACCCGTCGTATGATTTTGAAGTAAGAATTTTCACGATTGAACGCGAGATGCCTTTTGCCGGTCACCCCATACTCGGTACCGCATACGCGATAATGCATGTCCTGAAGCGGTGGGATAGCGCACGTGGGGTAATGTGATTGAAAACAAAGGTGGGAGTCATTCCGATCGAGATTGCGGATGACATCATATGGATGCAGCAGAATCA
>JBFEPB010000365.1:0-2348 GCA_041550295.1 bacterium
AAGAGATTTTGGTAGGCACAGCCAGCTCTTGTTGATAGAAGCCTCTCCGTTGACAATACACTGGAATCAGTTATAATACTGAGTAATCTCGACTGTTACACAGATTCTTCCATAGTTTTCATTCTGTGAAATTAGGTGATTCTATTAAATAAATGAAACGAAAGGAGATGTAATGCCAGCAAAATTGCGTCTTAAGATAGAAAATTGTAAGGTGTCAAAGGAAGACGGCATCAAGCTTCTTGAAAAAAGCGGGTTTCCCAGGGATAAAGCCGAGGAGATCATGCAGTCTCTTCCCAAGACAATCATGTTCAAATCAGCATCAAAGAGATTCGGCACCTTTAAACTGCTGCAGATCGGCTTTGATGTGAAATTGACGTAAGCGCTGGATTCGAGAGCACTATTCCAGCAATACGACGGGTATCGAACGCTCTTTGCTACCCGACGCCGCACGCACGAAGTATACACCTGCCGGCAGACGCTTGCCGGCATTATCCGTACCATCCCATCTTACGACCGATTCTTGATTCTGGCCTGTCCCGGATTGTGACGTTGATCCGGGGATGCTTGATTCGAGATCAAAGGATCTAACCAGACGTCCACTGGCATCATAGATCCTTAGTGGTGGATTTTCTATCAAGTATCCAGTATCCAGCATCGAGCATCGTATGGTTATCAGCTTTGCGAACGGGTTTGGATATGCATAGATGCCCGATAGCTGATTTGCTGCCGGGCCAGTGCCCTCCACAACATGAGTCAGGCCAACCGGAATTGAATCAATGTAAGGAATTTTATTCCGCGCGGTGACTGTGACCTGCAGGTAACCCTGAGCAATTGCATCAAAATCAAAAACGATTTCACCGTTATTCTGGGTATATCCGTACTTGTATACAATAGTATCAAGTAGAACACAAACCAATGCCGACTCCACCGGTGCATCCTGACAAAGAACACTGACGCGCAGAGATTCAGCCTCCAGGGTCAAGGCCGAATCGTGATAAACCTCAAGCGGTCTGGGGATGCCCGTCCAGATTCTCATCGCCGGATCTCCACACGTCGTGAAGCCACGGTATTCGCTCGACGAACTGTACATACTGTAGACATTCAAGCGGCCGCCTTCACACGCCTCGCCAAACGTTTGCTTTCCTTGTCCGAAAAGCGCGTTGAAGAACCCTTTGCTGACTGCACTCCTGAGATGAGCGATGCCAACGCCGCTGGTAGATGTTGCAAAATACGCGGCGCCGCCCCTCGGCAACGTGGGCATGCCAGTCAGTAGCCATTTTTCAGCAGCCATGGGCGTGTAGCCGGTGGAGAGTGTGTTACATGTAATCGAGAGCACAACCGGCAGCATGTTACCATTCTGGGTCTGATTCACATCAACCCCGAACGGCATATACCAGTTATTTGTTCCGCACCCGCGGTACAGAACAAAAGCCCGCCCCTGGTTAACCCTATCTACAACGGTACTCGCATTATTGCCGAGCAAGTCAGAAAGCGTATCAATGGTATTGTACCCTCTGGCCAGCATGTAACTCTTTGCATGCCTTATGTCGCTCCAGTATATCGAATCGCTTCCATACGGAGGCGGCGGATAGGTCGAGTAATCCTCATTCACGATCAGGCATGCATTTATGAACCATAGTGAATCAGTAAGATCAGGTGTTTTTTCATAAAGGAGTATCTTATTCACTACGGTCTGCGCCTCAGTTGAATTGTGCACGGTAAGACGGCCAGAGAGTATCTCGTTATAGATATCAGCATCCATATTCGTGTAGTAATTGTCCGAATATATGCTGGGATAGCCAGGAAAAATATAGAAAGGAATATGATAGGGTGAGCCCACAAATAAAACAAACTCAGGTTGAATCGGCCATGTATCATACGCATTATCTATATAAGATCTGACAGAAGCTGTATCACTGCCGATCTGAGAGAGTCTCACGACCTTCGTCTTCAACCCCATCCTGTGTTTCCATTCGGCCAACGGCTGGATGGCTTCGTAGAAATCGTCATGGGTTATGATCAAATACCGCGCACCTGTTTCCTGCGCGAGAACTATTGTGCATAAAAGCAAAAAGACCGACACGTATCTTCTCATGTATTCTCCTTAATTGATTTTATGGATTATACTCACGGACGCTTAAGTGTCAAGAATGTATTTTTGTCGACCCGAATTGGCGCACCCTAAGGTTTCCCTCAAGATGAAAAGGGCACTTACATTCTGTGTTCGGCGGGTTCTCCTGTGCTTATCTCACCAACAACAACTTCTCGCTTGCCCTCCAATTGTCTGCCTCTAATGTAACAAAATACACGCCAGTAGGTACCTGCTTACCTGCCATGTCAGTACCATC
>JBFEPB010000366.1:0-2346 GCA_041550295.1 bacterium
CGGATACAGCATCGTTGAATACTGCACCTGATTCAAAGTAAGTTTTGAAGCATCGTTTGTAGTAATATAATTTACGAATTTCACACGATCATCACCTCTGATCTCGACCTCTCCCATGTGAGAAACATCGAAGACACCAACCGCATTGCGTACTGTATTGTGCTCAGGGATAATGCCCTCGAACTGAATTGGCATCAAAAAATCAGCAAATTCAACGATTCTTCCTTTATTTTCAACTATTTTCTCGTAAAAGGGGGTCTTTTTTACCATGGGTGATTATATCTATAAATGCAACAAAGTCAACGCCTGATGCTCTGTATCATCGATTACAATGATAAAAGACAGATTACGGCGATAGCAAATTGCTCACGGCGACGATTACATTGACAAAATTCTGGCCTCAGCAGGACTTACGCGATTTTATCTCGCTAAAACGGTAGTTTTCTTGGCTCTTGTCACCTTATTATGATACTGATATTCCAGATATACAATATACATACCAATGGGCAGATCACCCCTGGACGTTTTGCCGTCCCAATAAAGTGTTCCCTGCTCAATTGCCCATGGTTCCTTACGGCACAAGTCGTAAATTCTTATTCCACGAGTATCGAAAACAGAAATAGTCAATACACCCCCGGCTTCCGGCAAACGATAATCGATTTGAAGGCGATCGTTGACTCCGTCGTTGTCAGGGGTAAAAATGGCCGGCGATAGCGCGAGTTCGCCGATCTCACCAATGACACTCAGCGACTTAAATGCTACATTGTTCAGCGGATTAACATCCGGCAGGTATTCAAGGATAAAACCGAGAAAATGTGTACCCTGAGCAGGGTGCTCGTATATGTAATACATAACTGTACTGTCAAGCGCGTTGACCCAGAGGCCTTCGATTTCGGTAAGCAGTTCGCCGTTATTCATGACGCTATCGACATTCGTATCGTCAAAGATAGCCATCGTGTAGTCGCCTGTACCGCTCAGACCAAGATTCCTGACAACGATTTGGATCTGTACGTTCTCGCCAGTAGTAGCAACTGCCGGGATGAAATATATCGACTGCGCGGCGATAGCCAGGTCATAAGCACTGGCTACGCTGTTCTCCCGGCCTGGCGTGCAGCCAGCTGTGTCAATCGAGGGGTGCCAGTTAGATGCTTCATCAGGTAGAACCAGATCGACCCGCTCCCAGGAAATACCATCGCCCGGATCTGAGGGGAAATTATCAAACGAGTCATATGGTGTACCAAAAGACGTGGTGCAGAAATCTACTACCGAGTATAGTATGAGGGGATCTGCTGTAGTGAGACCGTCGCAGATCGTGGTTTCATCAGTGGTCAGAATCAGGGTGGAATCGGGAATGGCATAAAGCTGCCAGTTGCCGCCCGTCGTATCCGGGCTGCAGTATTCATTATCCAGAATCAATGCATAGTCATGAGGGTAGATCAAAGTTGAATGGGTTCTTACTGCAGGATACTCTAAGAGGATCGAATCATTGGTCCACGGCCAGATCTCGTCAGGTGGAGCATCATCAAAATCCCAGATCCGGAATGCCGCAAGGTCTACAGTATCACCACTTTGATTGTATATTTCAACGAATTCATTACGATCGCCACAGCTCTGCTCTGGGCCTCTCACATTGGACATTACTTCGGTGATGATGACTGGCGAATCAGCACATAGTATTACAAATACAAACAACACAGGTCATTATACGAGCCGAAAGAATAATGTCAACCAAAAGATTGGTCAGCAGGCAAGGGGTGGGATGCTCGAACTGCATAGAAATCCGATAATATCACATGCACAATTGCGAAAACCCGAGTGATGCCTGATAAATCTCCGGAGAACGATGTTCTCCGAGAACAAGCAGGCAACTACAGAGATTTGCTTCGGAAATTATGTATTAACTCTCTTTTCTTGGTTGTCGGCAGTTTCCTCAGATAACGCTCGCGTGTTAAAGCAGATTTCATGGTATCTGATTCTTCAAAATAAACAAGAGACACCGGACGCCTTCCTTTTGTATATCGTGCACCGTTTCCCCTATTGTGGCGCTCGACACGCTTCCGGATATTTCTTGTGACACCTGTATATAGAGTGCCATCTGCGCATTGCAGGATATAGACAAAGTATTTCATAAGGGGATTTGGTGCACCGCAGCCTCACTGCGGCACATGCATTTCCTCAACCGCATCAGAAGAGGACAAAATTGATGCACCGCAGCCTCACTGCGGCACATGCATTTCTTCAACCGCATCAGAAGAGGACAAAATTGGTGCACCGCAGCCTCACTGCGGCACATGCAAATTTTCAACCACATCAGAAGAGGACAAAATTGGTGCACCGCAGCCTCAC
>JBFEPB010000367.1:0-2331 GCA_041550295.1 bacterium
TCATATTGAAAGCATTTGCAATCGGATTGATATTCACATTTGGACAACCCCCGCCGTCGCCCAGAATGAGAATGCCGCCGGTTTCAGAGAGCCAGTCAAATACATTATCTATGAAAGGTACGTTGTCTGCGTATGAAAGATATGCATTGTCGCAGAAATTCATGTCGCCGGTCAGCAGAACTCTTTGGTTATCCTGGTTATAGTAGCTCACGAGCGAGTCAACCTCTTCAGGTGTATAAGGACTATTCCAACTATTGACAAGGTTAATGAAAATTACATCGTACTGCGTGAGATCTACGGTGTGCACCCCGGTACCACAAAAATCAACGGTGTAGCCGCTGTCGGCTAGGTTTGCGATAAGTGATGAATAGCGGATAGACGGGACATAGTTCAAGTATGTGCCGTGGGTAGTATCCCACAAAACACTATACTGCCTCAGATGTTCAACCTTTGGGGTCTCAAGCGCTTCTTGTAATTCGACAACGCCACAGTTGGTTGTCATATCGGCCGGTAATACG
Organism: bacterium; assembly: GCA_041550295.1. Lineage (GTDB taxonomy): Bacteria > Hydrothermota > Tepidihabitantia > SM23-42 > SM23-42 > SM23-42. The sequence goes on from JBFEPB010000367.1 coordinate 519, forward strand.
CCAGCATACACTACGTGCACGAAGGCGATTGCCGCCAGAACGAGAATGTAAACATTGCTTCCACGATTCATAGTATCCTCCCAAGTAATCATATTATGTATCTTACATGAACACCTATGTCCTACTCCACAGTCCCATGATATTGCCTGAGGGGTCTGTGAATAGACCGTAGAAACCGAATTCGGGCGAAATGGCGGTCTTTTCCTTGACTTTCTTACCGCCGGCTGCCTCGATCTCGCCCAGTTTTTTCGGAATGTCTTCCACCTCAATGTACAGAATGACGCCGTTCTCAGAAGGTTTGCTGTCCTGGGTCAAACCGCCACTCTGATTGTCGCCGGTAGTGAACATCACATAACCAGGCATATCTTCTTCCATTTTCCACCCGAACAGTTTTCCATAGAAATCCTTTGATTTCTGTGGATCTGTGGTTGGAATTTCCATGTGAGCAAAGCCATGCATATTTCCTCCTTTCCTGTGAAGTATAGCATCCGCGGGCGCGATGTCAAGCAACTGTCATATTGACAGATGCATCCAGATTCATATACTTGCGCACATTACATCAGGGAGGAAAGATGAAAAAGTATCTCTTGTACCTGCTTTTGTTGTGTTTCTTGATAGTAAACTGCGGCGGAGAGCAGACACGATTGAACGCATTCTTTGGCGAACAACCAGAAGGTGGCAGTCAAGTCACAGAGCTGAGGTGTGTTGTTGTCGGCCGGTTGGAAGATGGCGATACGCCGATCCAGGCTACGTTACAGGGGTGGTGGGCTGATACCATCGGAGTGAATGAACAATTGTATGGATATGACACCTGGACGTTCAGGACCGAGGAATATGAAGAACTCATGATCATTGTGCAAGCGCCGCCGGGTTACGTACTTACAGGCAACTTCTGGTTCTGTTGCTTCTGGACCGATGAGGACGAGACCTATAACGTAATATGGAGTGACACCGCGTACTGTTATCAGTGATTTTCCCTGAGATTATCTGATCCATTGCCCGGGCAAGCCTTTGGGCTTGCTACACACATAGTATTTGTCCTATAAGAGAGGCAGAGCCGACAACGAAATTGCTCTACTTATTACACAGGCATAGATCTGTACCCGGGTCTACATTTCTTCGCTCAACTCTGACAGGCGTCTCTTGGCGTCGGTCTTTTCTGGCCGGTCCTCATCCGCGTTTTTCCAAATACCGAGAAATTTTTCGTATTGCTGGATCGCCTTGGCATTCAGGCCCTTTTGTTCATACAGTTTTGCCAATTCATAGCGCCAGGTGGGGCGGATGAGGCAGCGGCCTCGCTTATTCGGGTCAGGGTCAGTCAGTCGCTCGTATTCAAGGATGGCTCGGTCAATATCGCCTTTCTTGAGGTAGGCGCGCGCGGCTACATCTATGGCGAAAAAACTTTCGAGAAATATATTGGTTCTATTTGGATCGTGCTCAATTATTCCTGATGCCTTCTGACCGACCATGATGGCTTTGTCTAGCGAATCCTCAGCGAGTAAAAGTTCGGCGTATAGAGCGGGCTGATACATACGCATTTCTTCTCTGTCCCGAGAGATGATGATATCAGGCAGTAGAGAATCTATGATTGCGAGCCTCGTTCTTGCTGAATTATACTTTTCCTGCTTCAGGTCGATAATTGCCAGGCAAAGGTTAGAGTCTACTGCGGAGAATGCCGGGTCGTACCAACCTGCTTGATAGCCACAAAACCTCAGGTGATTACGACTTTTTTCATACTCCTGCATATTGTAGTACACCGATCCCTTTACCCAATCTGTAATCGCTTTGTCTTCTTCGAATTCTGCTGGTGAAA
>JBFEPB010000368.1:0-2324 GCA_041550295.1 bacterium
CAAACTGAACGTTATATTGCAGTTATTTCTTATACTGCACCAGGTAAGCGTTTTTCATCTCGATGAATTTCTTCGTTTCAGCCGGGTCTAGTGTGATCTTCGTAACGAGTGCTTTGTACTGGTCGAGATTCATTTCTTCTGCTTCTAACATTAGTACTGCTTTTGCTTCATCGATCTCGACCATCGCCGCGATCTTTGCCACCTTATCCATTGTTTGCTGATCAATACCTTTTGCTTCTTTTCCATTTCCACAGCCGATCACAACCAGAAAAGCTATGACGGCGATAATAGAGATTTTCTTCATGATTTCTCCTTATTATCTAGCGCAAATTCCTATTTGCCCTTACCTTTTCCCTGATGAGCGGGTTGTTCTTCAGTCGATTTCTTTTTCATCTCCATCTGCTCTTGGCTTTGCTTACCTTGCTCAGGTGCATCGGTCTCGGATTTTACCTCTTCCGCACCCTTTCGTTCGACTTCTGCTTCTTGCCCTTCACGCTCTTCAATTCGTTCGGTCTCTCCTTTGCCTTCCTCGACCCTGACCCTGTGCCGGGCCTGCAGCTCGGTCTTCACGGCCTTACCGAGTTCTTCGCCGTGGACTCCCTTGGCCTTCTGCTCCCGCACAAAAGCAGAGATCCCCTTGTTTGATATTCCCTTGGCCGAATTCTCCTTCATGATTTTCATGGTATTCACACCTTCATCGGGAGACAGCTTCTCTTCCTGCACGTCCTTCAACACGTTCTCTATTTCGCTCTCTTCGGCCCCGGCCTCCCGTGCTTCTTTGGTCGCTTCGGGGAGTCTGCTCACACTCTTCAGTTCTTCGGCGTCCGTCTGTGCCGGTGTTCTCTCCGGTGCCTCGTCGGTGGTTTGTGCAAGCATCGGTGAGAGAGAGAAGGTGGTAATGATAAACAACAGTACTGCATACTTCATGAGTTCCTCCTCAAAATTGTCTTTGATTTAGTATACTATGAATATGGGGTGAGTCAAGTGAAACGAATGGGGTCAGGGCTTGACCTGACCCCATTTCTGGCAACTACTTTATGATGATCTTGCCCGTTGTTGTTTCGGACTGACTGGCAAAGTGATACAGATAGATACCCGCGCTGACACGGTTCTGGTCTGCTGCGTTGAGTTCACACTGTAGTATTTCGCGGTCGCTGGACGCGGTGCCGGTGAGAGTTTTCACGTTTCTTCCAAGGACATCGAATATCCCGAGCGTGTATGCTGTGCCCGTTGGCAGTTCGATCAGGAACCGGATGTTATCCGCAGAGCATGGATTGTTTATCAGTGTGAAACTGGGTCTTTCTGTTGTGTTGACCACTATCTCTTCGACACCGACGAGATCCATTATTCTGATCTTACCGGCCTGTAGGCCTTCGCGCGAAGGCGCATCAGCCTGGATCCAGGTCACTATGTTGCAGCGGGTTTCATCCCAGGTGGGATCGATCGTGAATGGCCGAACCACATCAACGGTCTGCCCCGGATCGATGGTCACAACTTCGCCGGTTTCATTCGGTAGAAAATCGCGCGCCAGTTGGTTGTGCCACGCGTGTCCATTTGGGTCGACGTGGTAGAGGCTGTCCTCGGTTACTACGAAGTAGACACGTGCAGTTATGGCGCTTGCCGAATCGTTCTGGAAAGATGCGGTCACCGTGCCGTCGTTTGTGACTGGATCATAGCCGCCAGTGATGTTCAGGGTGATTGGCGAGGGTTGAGCCATACGGCTGGTGAGCCAGGGCCTCCATGTGCTCATCGGCCAGAGATCTGAGCCATCGGCGAAAAGGGATGGATAGCCGTAAAAGATATAGTAATTGTATACACGGTTACGCGCTTCCTGCAAAAATCCGAAATCGCCGGTAGCCGAGTGATACTCGACAAGCGCGGTTTGGTCAGGATAATCAAGAATCGCGATCGTATCCAGCAAACTGCTGGCATAAGGGCAGGTCGGTCAGCCACTCCAGTAGGCTTCTTCCATCATGACGACCCGCTGTGCTGCATAGAGCCCCGCAAGCATGGCGAACGCCATCAGAGTCGTCAGTACTCTTGGCAAAAATTTCCCCATATTACCTCCTTGAATTTTTGGCAATTTATTGCGTTGTGCTTGTTTTACGGTATACGAACAGATATTTTAAGGGTAGGTGCTTGGAAACAATATGCGAAACGACAGTTGATGCTATTATCATCAAATTTCCTGAAATGTCAAGTGCTGAATATCTGGTTGACTTTTGCTGGCAAATGGATATAATACTGTAGTGCTTGTTACTCATGACATAAAAGCCTACGATATTCTGGATGATTTTACTCTGTTTAAAACATATCGATGTTAC
>JBFEPB010000369.1:0-2310 GCA_041550295.1 bacterium
AATCGATGAGCACGTACTCTATCACCTGGCACAAGCTGAAGCTCAAACAGGAAAAAAGGAAGAGGCAGAACGGGATTTCAACTTACTCATGAGGCGCTTCCCGGAGACGAGATACCTGTATGAGGCAGAAGAATACAAGAGGTTCATCAGGCTCGGGGAAGCAACCGGCAGGGTAGGGGTTCTGCTGCCACTCAGCGGCAAATTCTCGAATATCGGACAGAGTTTGCTCAGCGTTGTCAGGGTGTTCGAAAGGAACAAATCGATTCCTTTTTCACTCCATGTGCTCGATACAAAGTCAGACCCGATTGATGCGACTCTTGCCGCGGCGAGATTGGTTGATGAGATAGGAGTAGATTTCCTGGTTGCGCCGGTCAGTTCATTCGAGGCCTTCACGATCTCCGGTTATGCCTATGGAAAGGCGATTCCGCTGATCCTGCCCATGAGCACTGAAGGAAGGTTTGAGGCGATACCGCTCGTTTTCTCACGTGGTCAATCTCATGAAGACCAGGCGCGTATTGTCGCCCGTTACGGCATGTACGATATGGGATTGAACAGATTCGCGGTTCTTTTCCCCGAGGAGAGTCAAAACCGCAGCGTTGCCAACGCGTTTGCTCAGGAAGTAGTAAGAAACAACCGTGAGGTCGTGGCGATGGTTAGTTTTCCTTCGGATTCAATAACCCTTCAAAATGAGTTGGAGGCGATCAAGAAAAAGGAACCTGATGCACTATTTCTGGCAATGGAGACCGAGATGATAATCAATACCGCGCCCCAAGTCGCTTATTACGGCCTTGAGGAAATCACTCTGCTCGGTACCGAAGCATTCAACAGCGAGCGGATTCCCCGTCTGGCGGAGAAATATGTGGAAGGGGCTGTATTTGTTGCACCGTCAGCGGTCAATGAGAAATTGTCCAATGAGATGCAGGCCGGAGGGCTTCAAGTGAATGAATTCACGGCGCGATTCTATACCACTCTCTTCCAATTGAGTAACATAAGGAATTATGAAAGATCGAGCCTGCCGCGTTTGATTGGTACGACGCTGCGTGGCACAGATGTCCTTGGCGTCTATGAGATCAGGGATGGCGAATTCGTCAAGCTCACTGATATCAGTGAGGGTGGAGATTAGGTTCAGGCGATTAGGATGTTGCAAATACCCCAGGAATTCACCGGATCCAGGGGCAAATAAGGAGTAAGACATGGCAAAAAAGCACAAAGTACGCAAAGAAAAACCAGCAAAAAAGGAAGTTATGCTTGCCACAGTAAAATTCGCACGAAAGAACACGATTTTCTTCGGGATCGGCTTGGTACTGGTCGTGGTGGGCTTTGTTCTGCTCGCCGCTGAAGACATCGTATTCGCTCCGATCCTCCTGATCATAGGTTATCTTGTTTTCTTCCCGTTGGGCATACTACTCAAATAGACATATCAATCTGCCGGTGTGACTGATACACTGCAACTCAAAAGTTATGGACAGGACTGTGGAATCGATGCGATCAAGATCACCACGGCGCTTCCTTTCAGAGAGGCGAACACACGCATAAAACAACAGATCCAGGCTGGTTTCTATCTCGATAGTGAACGCTGGCATCTTAGGAATATCGATGATTTCTGTGATGTCCGCACTGTTCTGCCTGGTGCAAGATCGATCGTTGCTGCATGCCAGTGCTACCTTACCGACGAGTGCAGGGTTTCTGCTGCAGTGGGTGATCCTCACGGGTCGGTCGCTCGATATACCTGGCGCAATCATTATGCAGACCTCAAGAAACGGCTGACGACATTCGCTGTAGTTTTGAAAGAGCGATACCGGGCGAAGTCAGTGGTATTCTCAAACAGCACAGTCGCGGAAAAACCGATCGCACAGCGCAGCGGGATCGGATACTACGGGAAAAACAGTCTCATAATCAATGAGCAGTTTGGTTCCTGGATCGTACTCGGTGAAATAATCACCGATATCGAACTCGAGCCCGATGCCCAGGACAATCGTACTTGTGAGAATTGCCGCATGTGCATTGATACGTGTCCGACCAGTGCAATAGTTGAACCCTATGTCATAGACCGTCGCAGGTGCATTCAGGCCCTGACCAACTGGTACGGTCTGCTGCCAGTCGAAATCGCAGAGGTATGGGGGGACCGTTTGTACGGCTGTACAGATTGTCAGGACAAATGCCCGGCTGACCAAAATGTCAAACCGCGAGCGCCTCGCGCCGACGTCGGTTACGTTGGCCCGTCGGTTTCACTCCGTGAAATACTGTCAATATCTGAACTTGACTACCGCCGAAAGTATGGACATAATCAGATGGCCGCTGATTGGGTAG
>JBFEPB010000370.1:0-2294 GCA_041550295.1 bacterium
CAGGAACGTTCAATGCCGAGTATGATCTTGAGTGCCGTCGAGATGCTACCAAAGGCCACGCCAAAGATTATGCCGCGCTTGGCGGCCGTATTGGGTACCCTCAAAAGCCATTCGGCGAATTCTGGAAGTCGAGGCGTGATATAATATCCGAACGGCACCATGCCCAACATCACCACGAAGGCAGCAACTAGCAGTATCGTTGCTTCTGTTGTTCGGGCGCGGAACGCACGGTAGGCAGCCGATGCCATGTAGAATGCGAGTATTGCGTACATGGAAGCACCGAGTGGTAGGACAATGTATGTCCATAGGGTCATGAAAAAACTTCCTCGTTCGATGCCCCAGATTATGCCGAGAACGGCCATTACTGCTAATCCGGCCAGGGTGACGTAACTGAAGTACCAACTTTCCTTCTTGCGTCTGATACGATTCGTATGATGATCGATGATGCTTCCGATTCCGAGAACCCAGGCAAACCCGACGATCGCAATATACCAGCTCGTCGTATGATTATAGAATTGAGTGCTGATGGAGTGCGGTACGAAAAACTGAAGGATCATTGCAATCCCGAGAAACATACATATCAATAGCGGCATTTTCTTTTTCATCTTTTCCTCCCTGCTTCAAATGCTGAATAGATCGCGAACCCACGGCAGGCCAAGTAGTATCAGAGCCGAGGCAATGATGAGAATGCCGAGGATAATCATTTTTCCCCAGTCCTGACCTTTTATCGACCCCATTAGCAATGGTTCCTTTGAGAGATATGCCGAAGCAGCATACAATTCCTCCCCGATCAAGGTGTAATCACATGCAGTAATAAAGAACGGTAATTGGAAGACGGAGTCGGTCCCGGCGATTTGGATCGCACCAGTTGCTGCGCCAGTTTCTGCGAGAACGAGTGATTCGGCCCAGAAATATCCAAGGAATAGATTCGTAGCTGGTTTTTCCCTCACCATCGTGCCGCATACCGCAGCCGTATACGCCCACTGGTTCTCGGTCAGAAAATACACATTGTCCGGATTGAAGGCATCCGGTCTTCCCGCATCAGTATAGGCTTCTTTTACTATCTCCCGGGCTACTACGTATACGACAGGGCTGCGGTTGGGTACGAGCAGGGTCGTGTTGTATTCAGCTGTCTTTTTGGCAACCAGGGAGAGTATGTTCAGTGATGCAAGGGTCGCGATGTCGTCGATCGTAGAAAGGCCTGGCACATATAGAATTGGCTTACCCATTTCAGTTGCCCGGCCGACCGCATCTTCCAATGCTTCGAGCCCGGCGAGTTTTCTGATGAATAGATTCTTTCCTTTCCGTGCACTATAGATGAACCAGAACAACAGAATCGCATATATGATGAACCCGATGAGTACGTTCGTCCGGTTAGTGTTGAACCACTGCTGGCTGCTCTTAACCGGCGCCGAAACCTGAGATTCCGTAACGATTTCTCCATTTGCGATCACAATAATTTTATACCGGTACAGGATTCCATTTCTAGTTTCGGAATCAATGTACTGCTGTTCGAATTTGTTTACCTCGGCGATTTTTCCAAAATCAATTCCTTGTTCGGCACGCCATATTTCATAGCCGTCGATTGCCACTTCTGGAGCAAATGCTTGCCAGGAGATAACAATCTTACTCCCGTCGTCATTCGGGTTATCCCTGACATCGGGAGCGTCCATCACACCGAACAAAGATGTTATAAGGATGAGCAGTATTTCCATCAATACCTCCTCTCTTGGTTCCTGTTTCTACGGCATTGCTTTAAGTTGGAGTATGTTGTTTTTTGAAGTGCCTGGATTCTCTTGGTAGTTCCGGAATACAAACTACTTGGTAAGAGTAAGATATGATATTAGAAGTGATGCAACAACCGCGGTTATTTCAAGGTAGTCCTGCCAGAATTTAAAAACCTGTCGCGGTACGAAAATCACATCACCCTCTTGAATTAGTGGGTCATTGTTCAAGTCGAGCTTCTTATTGCCCCGTTTCACATATGCACCACCCGTACTTGCATCAGCCAGAGGTCCGCCAGCAATGCCGATGTAGTCACTCGCTCTCAAGTTAGGTTGGAATGGATAGGAACTGGGATTTACGACATGGCCCTGGACATAAACCACGGAATTTATCGACGGCACGATCAGGATATCACCGGGCTCAAGTCTGATGTTTTGCGCACTGCTCGTATCGGCGAGTAACTGTGATAGGTTGATATAGAGCTTTTCTTCATTCCTCTCGATGTAGGCATTTACTGGGTCGGCCCATGGCGTCAGTCCACCCGCTTTATTGATCAGGTCTGAGACGCG
>JBFEPB010000371.1:0-2289 GCA_041550295.1 bacterium
AACGATGTTTCTCAGAGTCTATGGCTATTTTCTGGGATTGTTCTGCTATAATCATTTTTGTACTCCTTTTTCCCTTCGCCGCCGGATGAAATACCCGATATTACCAATCACGATGAAAGCGATCATCGTCAGATGGGCAGCGGTAAGAGAACCGAGCGCCTCGCTTGCCTTACGTCTGCTCTTCAACATAAGTCTCGATTCAACCAGTTCTTCATATTCGGCTGCGCCTTTCATTCCGATCATAAGGCCAGAGAATTGTCCGGTTTGATAGTACTGATAGAATTCTGAGGCGCTGACCGCGGTGATCCCGGCACCCACCGCGATACCGAAGCGCGTCTGCGAATAAGCTATCCACCAGAGTGGTGCAGTTGCGCCGCTCAGCGATACCAGGATGCCAACATCATTGAAATTCTTGACCTTACGCATCATCGGCAGAGAGTCGGTCCGGTATCCATAGTAATCTCTTCGGTAGACATCCACGATACTGATGCCCATGCCCAAAAGCGGTACGATCGGTGGCGGCTGCCAGCCCAAGAATACATAATCGCGGCCATAGATAATGCTGTCTTCATATGAGGTCGCCTGGCTGTTGAATTCCTCGGTGACCTGGTCGAGTGCTTTCTTGGCCAATCCGAGGGGTTGGACATATAGCGAGAGTACTGCTACGCGTATTCTCCGGTGAAAGGCATGCCGGAGCATTGAAACCCCCATGGGTTCTATCTCGGGCAGCGTTTGTGGATCATAGTCAAAATCGAGCATCAGTATTTGGTCTTTGGGGACCGCTTCAACGGCATTGAACAGTTTCTCGACCGGAGTCATGACGCGGACCTTCGGAATCGTAGGTATGACCAGGGGAACCATAACCACGGTTGCCAGCACGAGATAGATTATGCGCCGGTCCAGCCTTGATAGGTATTCGATTATTTTCATTCCTTACCTCCGAGCCATGAGCGTTCAATGCCGAGGATGATCTTGAGTGATGTGGCAATACCTCCGAGGGCAATGCCGAAGGTGATACCCCGCTTTGCAGCAACATTAGGGATATCCATGATCCACTGGGCAAAGGAGGGCAAGTGCGAGGAGATGCTGTTGGCAAGGGGTAATAAACCGATCATGATGATGAAAGCGGCGGATAGTAGCAGGCTTGATTCCACGGAACGAGCACGGAACGCCCGGTATGAAGCAGATGCCATGAAAAATGCAAGTAAGGCGAACATCGTTGCACCGAGTGGAACGATTACGTTGAGGTATAGGGTCTGGATATCGAATTGAAATCCGGCAATTCGCGTGGGCAAGAACAGCTCACCCTCAATACCACCGAACAATCCGATCACCCCGCTCACCACAAAACCGATTATCAGCACGTAAGAGTATGGCCAGTTTTCTCTTTTCCTCTTTATTTTATCGTGATGCACTCTCATCAAGCTGACTAAACCCAGTATGATGGCGAATGCGGAAAGTATTCTAATGAAATCGTTCCGCAAAGCATTGTCGAAATCCTGATATCCTCCATGCGGCACGAAGTACGGTACTATGCCCAGGATTCCGAATATGAGAACCAACATTAATGGAAATCTTCTTTTCATAGCATGCTCCTATCGAAACACATTGAGTACAGGGAATTTTGTCAGGAGTCCGATGAGCGAAGCGACGGCGAGAACGCTTAGGATCACCACCTTACCCAAATCCTCACCTTTGATCGCTCCAAGTAACAGTGGTTCTTTAGATAAGTAAGCGGATGCGGCATATAATTCCTCGCCGATCAGCGTGAAGTCACAAGCAGTCACAAAGAAAGGTAGTTGGGTTATCTGGTCGGTTCCGGCGATCTGGATCGCACCGGTCGAGGCACCGGTCTCGGCCATGATCAAGGATTCGGCTTTGAAATATCCGATGAAAAAATTCGCAGCCGGTTTTTCTCTGAGCATGACGCCGTCCACTGCCGCGGCAAAAGCGAACTGTGAGTCGGTCACAAAATACACCTGATCTGAATCAAAGAGATCGGGTCTGCCGATCGTGGTGTATGATTCTTTGACTATTTCGCGCGCCACGGTGTAAACGACCGGGTTGGAAGTAGGTACTATTAACGGTGTCTCGTATTGACCGGTTTTTTTCGCAATTTCACCAAGGATATTGAATGACGCAATGGTGGCGATATAATCAACGAGACCGATGCCCATGCAATACAGAATTGGTCGTCCCATTTCCGTTGCCCGGCCGACTGCTTCGTCTACGGCATCGAGGCCGCTGATTTTACGGATGAAGAGTTTCTTGCCTCTTCTTGCTTGATTG
>JBFEPB010000372.1:0-2281 GCA_041550295.1 bacterium
ATTCTTCGAAGATCACCTCATCCATGCGGGATCCTGTGTCGATCAGGGCGGTCGAGATTATGGTTAGGCTTCCGCCTTCTTCTATATTCCTCGCTGCTCCAAAGAATTTCTTGGGTTTTTGCAGTGCAGTGGAATCCAACCCGCCGGACAGCGTTTTGCCTGAGTGGGGGACAACCGCATTATGCGCACGGGCAAGTCTGGTGAGGCTATCCAGCAGGATGACCACGTCCTTTTTGGTCTCGACCAGGCGCTTCGCCCGTTCGAGGATGATCTCGCCGACTTCGGTGTGACGTTCCGGTGTTTCGTCAAATGTTGATGACACGACCTCGGCGTCGACCGAACGTTCAAAATCAGTGACCTCCTCTGGTCTTTCGTCGATGAGCAATACGATCAGGTAGATCTCGGGGTGGTTCGTCGTGATAGAATTGGCGATTTTCTGCAGGAGCACTGTCTTGCCGGCCCTAGGCGGTGATACGATCAACCCGCGTTGCCCCTTACCGATGGGCGTGAAAAGATCAACGATGCGCATGGAACGATCATTCTTTCCTTCGATCTCAAGATGAATTCTTTCATTCGGATACAAGGGTGTGAGATTGTCAAAGAGTACGCGTTCGCGAAACTCGGATAGCGGAATATTGTTAATATGCTCGATCTTTATCATGGCAAAATAGCGTTCACCTTCGCGCGGGGGCCGGGCAAGACCCCTGATATGGTCACCGACCTTCAGATTGAATTTCCGTATCTGTGAGATTGACAAATATATATCATCCTGACTCTGCAGATAATTGTAGTTCGGGGATCGTAGGAACCCGTAGCCTTCGGGATGTATTTGCAGCACTCCCTCGACCGGCACGAGTTCGGCCCGTTTGGTTTCTGCTTCGATTATTGCATGTATCAGATCGGGTTTCTTAAGATCCGTAAAACTTGAAAGACCCAGATCCTTCGCAATATCGTGCAGTTCTGTTACCTTTTTCTTTTTTAGTTCATCGATTTCCATTAATCACCTTCCATTTGTGGTCAATTTAAGTATCGATTATTTTGCATCATTTTGCATCATGTGGTCTGATATAGTTCAATGCTGACCTATGGGCAACTTAAATTGAAAGCCTACTATATGGATTCAGTAATATCCAACAACGAATTATAATTAGATTTTATTTTTTGTCAATACCCCATTTTCACCTAACCCCGTCTGTTTTAAGCAGTAACCCAGAGGCTTGAGGATAGGCAGTGAAATTCAGGTTTGCGGCTCAGATTCGCCCGATTTCTCCTGGGGGATAATGGGGATGATTCAGCCTGTTTAGACTTCTAACATGCGCTCGATTGAACAGAGCGCGCGCTTCCTTGTTCCTTCGTCGACCTCGATCTTGAATTCTTCGCGCTCGAATGCCCACATGATCTTTTCGACGGTCGTGAGTTTCATATTCGGGCATATTGCATTAGGGCTGCCCGGGATGAATTCTTTTGATGGGTTCTCTTTATTGAGTCGGTGCAGCATGCCCAATTCTGTGCAGATGATGAAGTATTTTGCATCGCTACCCTGGGCATATTTGATCATCTGGGATGTCGAGCAGACCGCGTCGGCGATTTCCTGAACATCGGGTCGGCATTCTGGATGGGCGACAATCTTGGCACCCGGGTGTTTTGCTTTCAGCTTTGTCAGTTCTTCCTTTGTGAAGACCATGTGGGTCGGACAATAACCAGGCCAGAGAATGAACTCCTTGGCCGGAAGCTGTTTCGCAATGAAGGAACCCAGGTACTGGTCGGGAATGAACAGGATCTCATCTTGGTTCAGTGATTGTGCGACTTTCGTGCCGTTGGCCGAGGTACAACAAATATCGCTGAGGGCCTTTACGTCGGCATTGGAATTCACATAGCACATCACTGCGGCATGCGGATGATTTTTTTTCTCGGCGGCTAACTGGTCCGGGGTTATCATGTTCGCCATCGGGCAGCCGGCGTGTCGGTCAGGCATGAGCACCGTCTTATCCGGATTGAGCATCTTGGTGATCTCTGCCATGAAATACACACCGCAGAATAGTACGGTGTCCTGCGCAATGTTCTGCGATATTCTGGCGAGTTCAAGTGAGTCACCCACATAGTCGGCGATATCCTGGATCTCGGGTAATTGGTAGTTATGCGCCAGAATTATGGCATTTTTGTCTCTTTTTAACCTGGCAATTTCCTTGATTATGTCTGGTGCCAATTTTAATCAGTAATTGCTGCAGTGGACAAGATGTAATTGATCGGGTTTACCGGACTGTGGGACAGCTTGATTTCA
>JBFEPB010000373.1:0-2275 GCA_041550295.1 bacterium
ACCCTTGTGACATGGATCCGATACTGGATATTGTGGGAAACAGGGGTATCAGGATTATCGAAGACGCGGCGCACGCCTGCGGTGCTGAGTATAAGAAAAAGAAGATCGGCTCCATTGGCGATGCTACGTGTTTTAGTTTTCATGCGGTAAAAAACCTTGCGATCGGTGACGGCGGTATGATTACCGTACATGACACCGCCGCGGCTGAGCGATTGAGGAAGCTGTACTGGCTGGGTATCAGCCGGGGTACATGGGACCGTTCGAAAGACAAGGCATACAAGTGGGAATATGACGTAGAGGAGGTCGGCTACAAATACCATCTTAATGACATCCTTGCCGCGATCGGTATTGTACAGCTGAAGAAACTGGACAGAGCAAATGCGCGGCGCAGGGAGCTGGTCAGTAAGTACAATCATGCATTCAGTGACATCGGTTGGTTGAAGACGCCGGTGGAGAAGGATTATGCCAAGAGCGCGAATCATAATTATGTGATAAAGGTGACGGATACACGCCGCGATGCTTTGGTCGAATACCTGGCCGCGAATGACATCTCTACTGGTGTGCACTACATTCCTAATCACCTCTACGAGATGTACAGGCCTTACTATAGAAGACTGCCCGTGGCCGAAAGGGTCTGGCATCAGCTCGTCACGCTGCCGCTTTTCCCTGATCTGACCGATATTGAGCAAGAACACATCATAGAAAAGGTAAGGAGTTTCGCGTGAGTGTGAAAAGAACAGCGGCAGTAAAAGAATACCCACTCGTTTATGTGCTGGTTCTCAATTGGAACGGTAAGTTACTGACGATCGATTGCGTGCAGTCACTGCTCAAGTCCGATTACCCGAACTTCAGGATACTGGTGATCGACAATGGTTCGACCGACGGCAGCCCCGAAGCATTCAGAAAGCATTTTCAATCCCGAATAGAGGTGGTCGAGAACGGCAAGAATCTCGGTTATGCGAGCGGATTCAATGTTGGGCTCAGATATGCTTTTTGTGAGAGGAACGCAGCGTATTGTTTGGTGATAAACAATCATACGGTGATTGATCCCGCGAGCATATCAGAGTTTGTCAGGGTCGCCCGCACAGATGAGAAAATCGGATTTGTTACCGGCAAGGTTTACTACTATGACCACCCCGATGTGTTGCAGACCGTTGGCATGCAACAGGATCCGGTGAGATGGCGTGGCGAACATATTGGCAAGGGTGAGATCGATAGCGGGCAGTACGATGAGATAGTCGAACGTTTCTTTGCCGATGATGTATGTACTCTTGTGAGCAGAGCTCTTTATGACAAAACGGGTGGCTATGATCCGCTTTTCTTCCTTCAGTCAGAGGAGACCGACTGGCAGGCAAGAGCGAAGAAATTCGGGTACAGGATCGTTTACACGCCGAAGGCACGGGTCTGGCATAGAGTAAGCATGACCCTCGGAAAAGACTCGGCGCTGAAGGCTTATTATGACGCAAGAAATCCCATGCTGGTAATTCTTCTTCACAAACCTGCTCATTTCTTCAGACGGTACTTCTGGCACTATTTGCGGCGCGACATCGTGCGCAGCTCGCTGGTATACCTGAAGCGCGGACGCCCGGGCCCGGCGATCGCCAAATGGAAGGGGATGTTGTCGGGCCTTGACTGGGGATTGCGCAGCCGGTTATTTACCTTGAGGCACTTCATATGATACTGAAACGAATTTCAAAGATGACTGCGGACGAGCGACGGGAAATGTGCGCTCTTGTCGACGAATGCGTGTATTCCACTCCCTTTCACAAAGTGGAGTGGTTGCTTGGTGTCGAAGAAATCCTGGCAAAGGAAGTCTATTGTCTGTACGAACGCGACGATCAAGATAGGATGGCGTTCGCACTGCCCCTGATCTATAAACAAGGTCTGATCTTCCCTGAAATGCACTCTTTTTCTATGGCCTATGATCTGGTTTACGGCGGACCGCTAGTGCGGTCTGGCGCATTCACGAAGCGCGGTTTCATGGATAAACTCCTCGGCGGCAATTTGAAACCTGCAAAGTCGCTGATCGTGACCCTGCCTCCAGGATTCCCGGTGGACATTTGCAGTGACGCAAATCTGACGCACATCTGTAACACACCGATCTTCGATCTGAACCCTGATGTTGACCAACTATGGAACGCACTGCCTTACAAGAATGTCCGGTGCAATATAAACAGAGCATGTAAGTGCGATGTCAGCGTTGTTCCGGCCACTTCCGAGCATTTGTCCTTTTTCCACAAGTATCTGGCTCAGACACTCTCATGTTTTGATAAAC
>JBFEPB010000374.1:0-2275 GCA_041550295.1 bacterium
ACGATGTCGATAGCCGCTGAGGAAGGACAGCGCTACGGTGACGACGCCATATCGTCGCTGACCAAGGACGGGCTCGAAGTGCAGATGGACCTGACCGTCTGGTACCATCTGCTGAAAGATGAGGCAGCAAACGTATTCCAGAAGATCGGCAGCGACTATGTCGACAAGATCGTTCGCCCCGCGGCCCGGACCGCGATACGAAATACCGCGGTGAGATACATGGCGGTTGAGATCTACTCGGACAAACGCGAAGAAGTGCAGAATCAGATATCGAAGGCGCTCGAGAAGGACTTCATCGCAAGAGGCATTGCGCTGGAAAAAGTCTTGCTCCGGAATATCAGCCTGCCGGCAAAAGTGAAAAATGCCATCGAGGTCAAACTCGAAGCCGAGCAGGAAGCCCAGAAAATGGAATTCGTGCTCCAGAAGGAACAGAAGGAAGCAGAACGGAAGAAGATCGAAGCGAGCGGCATTGCCGAAGCCCAGGATATCATCGCGAAATCGCTGGTTGGCGAGCGGGGGCGCGCATATCTGTCGTGGAAGTATCTGGAGAATCTCAAGAACCTGTACGAATCACCCAATAATACGATACTGATCGCACCTTACGACAAGAGCTTTGTGCCGTTGCTACAGGTCAAGTAGCAAGCGTGGATACCCCGGTCAGAGAGGTCAACGCAACTTTGCTTTTCGCGAGGGTCCGTGACTTCACGCGCATCGTCAACATTCTCACGCTGCATGAAACATACGAATTCGTTTGTGACTGTGTCGAGACCGTAGTCAATGCCGCGGCAAAATACCATGGCTCCCTTGCCAATGTTACCGGTGATGAACTGCGATTGATGTTTGCGAGTCCGGCCGCTGAAGAGGATAACCCGAGACATGCTGTTATCTGCGCGCTGAATATCCAGAACAAAATCGATGAAGTCAGCGTGAAGTGGCGCCACGCCCTTGATTTTCTCGTTGAGATCGACATCGGCATCAGCACCGGCAAGACCATTGTCGGCGATGTCGGACGCACTGCGAAAAAGATGTATACACTCATTGGCAAGCACGTAACCCTCGCGACGCAGCTGGCCGAACTCTGCCGGGAACATAATGTTAGCATATTGACCGATAGTACGACCTATGCCGGCGCAAAGGATTATTTCACCTTCCGAAAAACGGGCGACCGTCTATTACTTGGTTTTACCGAACGGATCGATCTCTATACAACGGTGGTGAGTGCGCAATAGTATAGATGGCGCGGCGGTCATGAACGCGACCAGCCGCGCCTCATGAATCAGGTAATTGACCGGCTATATTCTCAAAAAAATTACGGTCGGCGTCAAACATCTTAGGTAATTTTTCCATCTGCTCATAAGTCACCCACCGAGATTCTTTCACCTCATTCGGATCGGCGGAAATTTCATCACAGATGATTTTCGCGTGCCACCAGTGAAGCAGGTATTCTCCGTCGTTGGTCGGGCACTCCCAGACCTTTCGCAGCGGCTCGACATCAATACCCATCTCCTCTTTTGCCTCGCGGATGACGGCCTGGGCATGCGTTTCATCGCGCTCGACCGCGCCAGTTATCGGGCACCAGTAACCCTCGGCTTTACCGTGCTTTGCCCGTCTAATGAGAAGATACTTGTTCTCTCTTTTGAGCACGACCGCCACCGCGTCCTTCACTGAGCATTATAAACGACGCACGCCAATCGTCAACCATGGGGCCGGCGTACACTTTGATAACCATCCTATCTTATCTTAATGACCTTCTGCGCGATCTTATTATCGATCTCCACGAAATAAATCCCCGGAGCGATTTTTTCTGGTTCCACGATCCTCCCGGTGATGTCAAAGACCCTGCACTTCCTTCCCTCGGGTAATTGCAGAGGACCGCGAATGATGGTGGCAGTCAGGTTCTTATGAGCCTCCAAGGGTTCGATAATTGGCTGTTCGGCAATACCCACATCGCTGTCTGTCTTAATGAGCCAAGCCTGTTGCGCATCACCAAAAGAATACGTTTCTCCGATCAGGACATAACTTGAATCAGCACATACCTGGACCTCATAACACCGATCAGTGGCCGACCCTCCCCAGGTGGTTTGCCATACCATATCACCGTTAGCATTGGTTCGGAGCATCAAGAAATCATAGCTCCCTGCACCATAGGAACGTGTCCAACCGCAGAGAATATAGCCACCGTCAAATACCTGATGCACAGAATGCGCTTCATCCTCCTCAGGGCCGCCAAAGGTCTTAGTCCAGAGCGTATCACCATTCGCATTGAATTTCACGA
>JBFEPB010000375.1:0-2275 GCA_041550295.1 bacterium
CTACTGTAGGCATGATATCAGCTCCTTCAGGCTCTTCGGAGATACGAAGGCTCGTTTGTCGGTGATCGTCTGGCCGTCCAGAAACTGACCCTTTTCATTCAC
The DNA here is from genome assembly GCA_041550295.1 of bacterium. Classification (GTDB taxonomy): domain Bacteria; phylum Hydrothermota; class Tepidihabitantia; order SM23-42; family SM23-42; genus SM23-42. The sequence goes on from JBFEPB010000375.1 coordinate 103, forward strand.
ACAATTCGGGGGTAGTACTATGCGGTCGTATTTTCTGCAATGGTCGGCAATATATTGATTGATGTCAGTAGCACATAGCAGTCCGGAAACAGTGACGGTTCTTCCAAGTAAGCTGTTCTTAATGGATCTGACATCCATGCTAATTTCAGGGGCAAGCCGCGTTCGGAGTTGCCCAAGAAACGGATAGGCGGAAACACCGGTCAGGATTAGATGTCGGCCCTTCGATCTCTTCAACCGTCTGATCCCCTTCATATCTTCGAGAAACGTCCTGATCATGCCAATCCCGTTTTCGTATTGAGGGAAGTCATCGTAGTATTCGCTTTCAGGTATTTTAATGCCAGCCTTGAGGTAAAATTCGTCTGCCAGGTAGACAAATCCGCGAGACGTTCCTTTGCGGAAATTGTGGTGCATCGATTCTATCGCTGATATTATTGCTCGACTCTGCTTCTTCGAAACGACGCGGATGCCTTCGGCGTACTTAGTCTTTCCGACTGGAACCACGCCAACCGACTCTATGGCCGGATACAGTCGGCTCAGCGTCTTAACGCTTTTGGTAATGTTCTGTGCATCGGTAATACCGGGAATTACTACGATCTGGCAGTGCATTTTGATACCCTGATCAGCGAGAGCTGATATTTGTTCATTGATCATGGCCGCCTTCTGATTCTTGAAAAGGCTTGCGCGCAGTCGGGGATCCGTGGTATGCACTGAGATGTACAGCGGCGATAGTCTCAACCGGCCGATTCTCTCTATGTCGGAACGGCCAATATTGGTCAGGCTGAGGAAATTGCCGAACAAAAATGAGAGCCGGTAGTCATCATCCCTGAAGTAAAGCTCTTTTCTCAATCCTCGTGGAAGACCCTTGATAAAACAGAAATCGCAGTCATTTGAACATCGACGATAGGTAGGGGGTTCGAGCGTGACCGGGATGTTTTGACTGCGTCTGTAGGTGAATTCCTTTTTCGTCGTGTCATATTCAAATACAACACGGCGTGTTTTCTCGGTGTCATTATAGAACTTGAAATCGAGAATGTCTTTGATCGGCTGATTGTTGATCGTTGCTAAGTTCGCGCCCCGGGGGATCCGTTTATCCCGGCTCGACATGACCTTGACCATATGGTAATTATAGAGTAAATAACCCTGGATTCAAGTGTTTGTTTAACATATGACTAGGGATAATAGTGGCGCGATGTCGACCGTGAAATTCAGGTTTGAAGCTCATATTCACCCAAGAAATCAGGTGCAGGGGTTATGAGCAAACGTGATCCCTGCCTCTGACAAAAGCGCTGTCGCCACCCAAAACTTGCCACCCTTCGCGTGATACAGGGTGGCTCAGGCTTAGCCCGTGGCTCAGGATGAGCCAGCAGCACCTGAATTTCACGGTCATTGAGACATTGACAGTGCTTGATATCTGTATATTATATAATGCCATTCACTTATTGCCGGGGTGGTGGAATTGGCAGACACATACGTTTGAGGGGCGTAGGCCTTCGGGCATGGGGGTTCAAATCCCCCCTCCGGCATCTTGGGAGGAACCAATGTGTACATTGTTAATGTGTGTGTTGTTGTTATTACCAACAGAAGTCGGTTACAGCCGAACAAATCTTGATGATTCCTATACGGTCGGTGAAGAATCCTATCAGAAAATCTATCCCGCCAGGACGCCACCGCAACAGATGCCGGGTTGGCCACAACAGATACCGGCAAATGTTACCTTTGCGCCGACCGGAATCGTACTCGCAGATATGGACGGAGACGGTGATTGCGAAATCCTGGGTGGTACGACCCTATGTGCATACTACATCTGGGATTATCAAGGGAATCTGTTGCCTGGTTGGCCCAAGACCGGCATCGAGGAGATTCAGACCAAAGCAGCCGTTGCCGACATAGATACAAGTTTTCCGGGGTTGGAGATCATCGTGCCCGGCCGCACTAACACGCTGTATGCCTGGCACCTTGATGGCACGAACGTACCGGGTTGGCCTCAAATCGTTGGTGAAACCGGTGGATTAAAATCAGCGGTCATTTTTGATATCGACGGTGACGGAGATCTCGAGATCATTCTGGGCCAGAGATACTATCCGGATGGCTGGGTGCGAGTATATCATCATGATGGTACACCTTATGCCGGTTGGCCGAAAGCAGTTGATTACATGTGCGTAGCAACGCCATC
>JBFEPB010000376.1:0-2258 GCA_041550295.1 bacterium
CTGGTCAGGGAAGAGACCAACCTACCAGTAACGATCGCCGACGAACCGAATAAGGTCGTAGTCATCGGCGCCGGCAAGATCCTGGAAGACCTGAATCGGTTTGAGAAAGTTATCTATACAATGAAGAGAGCGTAGTTGCGCCGTCAGCAGATAATACTGTTCATCATTCTGTTTACAATATCGGCCCTACCTCTACTTCTGTATGAAAGAACCAATCTCGTTCTAGCCCGGGATCTTTCACTAATCCTTCTCTACCCATTCCACGCAACAACGGACTTTGTCGAGTATCTTGCGGTCTCGAATGTCCGAACCGAGAAACTTGAGATTCTCGTCAGCCAGTTGAAACTCGAAAACGCGGCACTAAAGGACAAATTGGTTGTCGATACCACTGTATTGGGATCCAATGAATATGAACTAATCAAGGCATCGGTGATCGGCCGTGACCCTCTCAATATCAACGGTTACCTGCACATTAATCAGGGAACTGCAGATGGCGTGTTCGAAAATCAAACGGTCATCACGGTCGACGGGTTTGTCGGAAAAATCAAGCATACGGGTCCATTCACAAGTATCGTCGAGACCATCGAGAATAGAGGCTTCACGGTGAGCGCGATCGACACAAAAACGGGCATCCATGGTATCATAAAAAAGCACGACAACCTAATGTTCCGCTACGTTCGGCACGGTGACGCAGTGGATGTGGGCGACTCGATACAAACCTCGGGTATGAGCGAGATATTTCCGAAAGGCATCCTGATCGGCACGATCCATGCAATCTCTGAATCTGAAGACATGTTTTTCAAGAATGTCTATGTTACTCCGGCCGCGCAGATAAACCGCCTGGCGTCTGTATATATCATCCAAAGCGCCAGAAAACCGGCTGCGGTCGACTAGAGGCGGAACGTAAGATGCTCCGCTACCTGTTCTACATACTTGCCCTTTATCTGAGTTTGCCCTTCAGCGCTACGGTCGATATTACCACAATAATCGTCTTTTGTGTCATCGTCAAGGAAGATGCACGCTTTGCATTGATATTCGCCTTTGTCACCGGCCTCTTGATCGATCTGTACAGTCCAATCCGCCTAGGTGTCACTACTATTGTCTACTTAACGCTCGCCGAAGTGCTGCTCTATCTCAGAAAGTATCTGGTTTTGAATCCGATCACCACAATTGCAACATTCACTGTCTTGTACCTCATCAAAACAGCCATCCTGAATTTTGTCATATCGGCACCGATAAACCCCGGCACCATGATATTTACCCTGTTAGCGTTCTTTCCTGTTTTCTTTCTCTTGAACCGGGTCAGTTACGGAACATGGATGAAAAAACAGTAAGTTTCAAGATCATCAGAAATCTGATACTAATCCTTGCTGCGATTATTATCATATGGAGCTTAAAACTTCAGATACTCGAAGGTGATAAGTATTCTCGACTCTCCGAGGAAAACCGAATAAGACAAAAATTAAACCCGGCTCCTCGTGGCCGAATTCTTGACCGCCGCGGCCTGGAGATCGCTAACACACGCCCTGGATTCTACGTATCGGTGGTCAGAGCCGTCATCGATACAAATACGTTGAATATCCTGTCCGATGTACTCGGTATGGAAAAAACAGAAATCATCGAGAAGAGTAAGGTGGAAAAGAATGCTTACAGACCAGTTAAAATAGCACATGATATATCCTATGCTCAACTCTCATCGATCGAAGAGCAGGCGGACGTGTTCAGTGGTGTCGAGGTCGGCGTCGAACCACTCAGAAACTATCCGTACCACAACCTATTCTTCCATGTCTTAGGTTATGTTGGAGAAGTAACTTGTGCTGAAATTGAAAAAGACAGAACCTACAATCTTGGTGACTACATTGGCAAGATGGGCCTTGAGCGCTACTATGAGAATATGTTGAAAGGAGTTCACGGCGTTGAATACGTCGAGGTGGATGCACGCGGTAAGGAAGTCAGCAAAATAACCGAGAAAAGAAGCGTCCCGCCCACTCCGGGCGTCGATCTTAGGACGACACTCGATATCGCCTTGATCGAATCGGTGGCAGTTTATCTTGAATCATACAAGAAAGCCGCCTGTGTTTGCCTCAACCCTCAAAATGGCGAGATCATCGCTCTGTACTCGAAACCAGGCTTTGATCCGAATCTTTTCACCCACGGCCTCAAGCAGTCAGATTGGTATGTTCTGTACAACGACCCCGATGCTCCTATCTACAATCGGAGCATAATGAGTTGCTATCCTCCTGGTTCGACGTTCAAGC
>JBFEPB010000377.1:0-2256 GCA_041550295.1 bacterium
CGCCCTGGAGCATTGCTAGCCCAGACCTGGCACCTGGTGACCCGGGTGGAAGTTTTGTGCCAACCGCGAGCTGGCGCCAGAACTGGTTCTCAGATCCGATCACTGATCCGCAAGCGGCTTTGCCTAATTACGGTTCAACCACGTATTTCAATTATACCGAAGGCATTCAAACCGATCCGACCTATATCGGCGTATACCTTGGTGACGAAGACCACTTCGGTCTTGTGGAATTCAGCGGCGTCAATCCTGCGGCTGGTACCATCAATGTCGAATCCTGGTTCCAGACCGTTCAGGGACTGCGCTTGATCGCCCACTAAACACACTGAACTATAAAATGGGCGGGCTCTACCCGCCCATTTTTTTTGTTGCGATTGACTTAAGATACTTTTCCATATATAATGAAAACTCAGGAGGTACAATGAAAAAGATGCTGTTGTTAGTGGTTGCATTAGTAGTGTTCTCGTATGGACAGTGTTTGTCCGCGCCAATAAGCACCAGAGCGGGCATAAAATTTGGCGTCAATCCCGGGACATATAGTCTCGGCGGAGATCAAGATGATTTCAAGGGAACCGGCGTGCACTTTGGTCTTGGCATGGGTACCGATATTCTCAACCTGATATCCCTGGATATGGGTGCGCAGTTCAGGACGACGAACTACAGCAGAGAAGAACTGCTGGGCGAGCATACTTATTCGTACAACAACCTGTATTTCCCGGTTTTCCTTTCCCTCAAGGCGGGCATGCTGCCGCTAATTTCTCCCTATATCGGAGCCGGTATCGGTATCAATGTCCAATTCAATGGCACGAACCGGCTCGAGGCCAACGGTATTGTTGTCGAGACACCGATCGAAGGCGCCAGCACAAATGCTTTTTTGATCCTCGGCATCGGTGCCGAGATAAAACTGATGAAATTCAGAATCATGCCAGAATTTACCGCCAACATCAATGCACAGGCAGATAATGAAGCAACCGCAGAAACCGAAGAGAACGTTGACTACCACATCTCGATCGGCTTTTACATAGCACCATAATCTCCTTGATGCACGAATACGGTATTGATGTTGGTTCGGTAAGTATCAAGCTCGCCGAGTTCAGAAACGGCGAACTTATCCAGACCCGTTACATAAAACATCAGGGCCAGCCCTACAATTTGCTGCTCAGCCTACTGAGGGCTGCAAATAGAATCGACCGGCTGGTCCTTACCGGAAGTTTGGTACAACCCCTGGCGCCGCTGCTGGGTGCGGCGCGCATCAATGAAGTCGAGGCCACCGCGGCCGGGGTGATACATTTCCATCCTGAGATTAAGTCGATAATCGAGATCGGCGGCGAAGACTCCAAACTCATAAACATCGATGGCAGCATCAGGGATTTTGCCTCAAACACGATCTGCGCGGCCGGAACCGGCATATTCCTCGACCAACAGGCCCGTAGATTGTGCTACAAGATCGAGGATCTCGGCGAAATCGCGCTGCAGGCAAAGAAGCCGGCACGGATCGCCGGCCGCTGTTCCGTCTTTGCCAAAAGCGATATGATCCATTTACAGCAGATCGGTACAAAACCCGATGACCTGATCGCGGGCCTGTGCCTGTCCCTGGCCAGAAATTTCAAGAGCGTGATCGCCAAAGGCAAAGAGATCGCGACCCCTGTCGCATTCGTAGGCGGTGTTGCCGCAAACAGAGGCATGGTGAAGGCATTCCATGAAACCCTGCAGATCTCGGACGGACATTTGCTTATTCCCGAGCACCATAATACAATCGGCGCAATAGGCGCTGTTCTCGCGGCAAGAAAAATGAACCTAGCATCGACATATTCGGGAAATGAAAAGCTGGCAGAGTGGCTCGCCGTGCCGAAAATCGTCAAGCGATTGCCTCCTCTGGATGGCAAAATGAAAAACCCCCCGGTGATATTTTCGAATCTTCCGGATCAAAAAACAACTGCCTTTTTGGGGATCGACGTTGGTTCAATATCGACAAATCTTGTCCTGCTGGACGAGCAGGGGAAAATACTGGGACGCAAGTATCTCTGGACACGGGGCCGCCCGATCGAGGTGGTCCTGCAGGGGTTAACCGAATTAAACTCCGAGCTTGGGGACAAGGTCGATATCCTCGGCGCCGGGACAACAGGCTCGGGAAGATATCTCATCGGTGAATTCATCGGCGCCGATGTCATAAAGAACGAAATCACGGCCCAGGCAAGAGCAGCCCTCGAGATCGATCCGCTTGTCGACACGATATTCGAGATCGGCGGACAGGATTCA
>JBFEPB010000378.1:0-2255 GCA_041550295.1 bacterium
TCTATGAGGAATCGCTCGAACGTGGTAATGAAGGTGTAATGGTAAAGTTGCTGGAATCAGAATACCGGCCCGGCAAGCGTGGTAAGTTATGGTACAAAGTGAAGGGCAAGCATACAATCGATTGTGTTATTCTTGCTGCTGAGTGGGGTCACGGTCGAAGGCGTGGTTTGCTGTCGAACCTGCATCTTGGTGTTCTCGATGAAACGAGAACAAGGTACCTGATGGTTGGCAAGACCTTCAAAGGGTTGACCGACAAGATGCTTCACTGGCTGACCGACAATCTTCCAAAATACAAGGTCTACGAGGACAAGTGGACAGTCTACGTAAGACCAACGGTCGTTGTCGAAGTAGCATTCAATGATGTGCAGAAGAGTCCCAAGTATGAATCGAGAGTGGCACTCAGATTTGCTCGTGTGAAGAAGATCCGGCAGGATAAAAGCACGAAAGAGATTAACACGATAATCGATCTGGAAAAAATGAAGAATATTCTATTAAGGGAACCTCAGTAGATAATTTGTAGTACTCCGTTTGGCATGAAATGAACAGGAGGAACAGTATGCAGGAATGGAAGAAGTATGTTCAGAAAGCACTGTCCAGAGGCATGACACACGCTAAGGTAATTAGCACGAAGAATGTCGTCGTAGCGAATTGGGTTAGATTAAAGTGTCAATATGGCTGTGGGGTATATGGCAAGCGTTTGACCTGTCCACCGTATTCGCCCACGCCCGATTATACGCGGAAGATGGTAGATGAATACTCGAGTGCCCTGCTGATGCAGATCGAAAAGATCAGTCCACGAAAAGAGGCGAAGATGAGTCGGGCGTTGAGGAGCTTAGTTTCTGAGATAGAACGTGATTTTTTCCTTGATGGATACTACAAAGCCTTTGGTATGGCCTCTGGTCCGTGTCATCTGTGTCGTGCTTGCGATACGCAAAGACCGTGCAAGTACCCCTATGAGGCCAGACCGGCCATGGAGGCCTGTGGTATTGATGTATACGCGACCGTTAGAAACAGCGGTCTTGTCCTTGATGTGGTTAAGACGGAAGCTGACTCTTGTACCTATAACGGATTAATACTTATCAAATAGGATGAAAATAACAATATGATAGAGATCGATGGCAGCCATCTCGAAGGCGGGGGTCAGATCCTGCGGACGGCAATTGCGTTATCTGCCGTGACCAATGAGGCAGTACACATATTCCATATCAGAAAAGGTAGGGAAAAACCCGGTTTGAGACCTCAGCACCTTCATGGTATCGCTGCCGCCGGTCAAATATGTAGCGCCGAGATCCAGGGACTGACCATGAACTCGACTGATATTACATTTACGCCTGGAGAGATAACGGGTGGCAGGTACCTGGTCGATACTGAGACCGCCGGTTCGGTGACGTTGATCTTGCAGACACTCGTGCCTATTGGCATTTTTGCAGACGAACCGCTGCAGTTGGATATCAGGGGTGGAACCGCGGTTCCCTTCAGCCCTACGATTGGATATTTCTCGCAGGTGTTCATTCCTATGGTTAGAAAGTTCGGCGCAGAAGTGGAGGTGGAAACGAGTCGCCATGGCTTTTATCCCAGGGGTGGTGGAGAAGTCTTCGTGCAAATCTTGCCTTCGAGTATGAGATCCGTAATGCTGAAAGAGCGTGAAGATGCTGAGGGCACAAGAGTCTGGGCAGTCGCGTCTGATCATCTGAGAAAGGCAAAGGTATGCGAAAGGATGCTGGAGGGTTTTTCCAATGTGATCAGGAATACGGAGACTGTTTGTTCCTATGTCAATGCTCGCTCGCCAGGCTGTTTCATAAGTGCGTACGCCCGCTACGGTAATTGTCTGCTCGGTGCTGACGCGATCGGCAAAAGGGGTAGACCCGCGGAAGAAGTAGGTGTAGAGGCTGCGCGCAAATTGACAGCAGCCGTTATAGAAAGTGCTTGTGTTGATCAGTGGATGGTCGATCAGTTGATCCCTTATATGGGCCTTGCGGTGCAACGGTCAGGCGGGTCCTGTGAAATAAGAATTCCCTCATTGACGAAACATGCAGAGACCAACGTTTGGGTTGTGCAGAAATTCCTGGGCGTTACTTTCACTGTGGAGAAAGAGGTTCTGAGATGTGAAAGGGCCACGTAAGAAATATTGGCATACACATATTCAGCGTATCTGAAAGGAGGTAATCGTGGGCAATGCGCTATTTGACAGGATCGCAAGTTTTTACGATTATGAGCAGAAGGAGTTCACCAGGGATATACCGTTCTATGTAGAA
>JBFEPB010000379.1:0-2255 GCA_041550295.1 bacterium
CCTTTCTCCGTCACGAATTCTGTACAAATCTCTGATTTGTCCACAGAATTCAGTGTCCCGAAATCCCATAGGGATGAGGGGATCTCAGCCTCTCAGCCTCTTATCCTCTGAACTTCTGGTCGTTCTCCGCGCAGCATGTCTTCAGCACAGCGTGTTATTCTCCCCTTCGCCGTATCTCAGCCTCTCGACTTCTAAGCTTCTGGCCTTCTCCGCTTCTTGAAAACGGTGACATTGGGCACTGGCTCAGCCAAAATTGTTAAGGAGTTCGGCAACGATGTCGTCAGACCTGACACCCTCAGCCTCGGCAGCGAAATTGGTGATTATCCGGTGCCTCAGGACCGGATAGGCGATGCTTTTCACATCGTCGAAATTGGGCGAATACCTGCCGTCCAGTGCAGCACGGGCTTTTGCCCCGAGCACTAAATACTGAGAAGCACGCGGACCAGCACCCCAACTAACATATTTTCGCACATCCTCCGAAGCATCATGATGGTTCGGCCTGGTCAGTGATACGAGACGGGTCACTCGGTCGATTAAATCGTCCGCAACCGGCATACGTCTGATCAATTTTTGGAATGAAAGAAATTTAGCCCCATTGAGCACCTTTTCTAAACTGACCTCATATGCTGAGGTAGTTGTCTGGACGATCTCGATTTCCTCTTTCTGGCTTGGATAATCAATAAGAATAGTGAACATGAACCTGTCGAGTTGTGCCTCAGGTAACGGATAAGTCCCCTCCTGCTCGATCGGATTCTGCGTTGCCAACACAAAAAAGGGCAGCACTAATTTGTGCGTTTCCCCACCGTAAGTGACCTCATATTCCTGCATGGCCTGCAAGAGTGCCGACTGAGTCTTGGGTGGAGCGCGGTTGATCTCATCTGCCAGAATGACGTTGGCAAAGATCGGCCCTTTGATGAATCGGAAATTCCGGCGACCAGTGGTCAGATCCTCCTCAATCACCTGGGTGCCGGTTATGTCTGAAGGCATCAGATCGGGTGTAAATTGAATACGGTTGAACGTCAAATCGAGAATACTGGACATCGTGTTCACCAGCATTGTCTTGGCAAGACCGGGCACACCAATTATCAGAGAATGACCATTGCAGAACAGGCAAACCAGAACTTGATCGATAACATCCTTCTGCCCCACGATCAATTTTGCGATCTCTTTGCATATCATATCATAACTCTTCTTGAGTTCAGCGATCGCATCGAGATCAGTCTTCTTCATTTTTTCCTCCAATTTTTCATCGGGATCGTGTGTTTTCAAGAACCTGCGTTATTGCATGAGTTTGTGGATAACCCGTAAAATAGTGAATTAAAATTCACCACAAACACTCGAAATATCATGCAAATAACTTATCCACAGCTTTTACATACTTATCCACATCTGACTGTGCTAGTACGGCTGGCCATTGTACATATCCTTGCGCTTTGCCTCGAGTTGGTCCTCTTCCTTGCCGAGAAAACCGGCGGCCGAGCAGACTTTCAAACCTCCCTTTGGTCTGCTGAAACAATCCAAGTAGTCACCCCAGTTAAGGTCGCGCAGCAGATGATGGTCGATAATGAGATTGGTGAGACGACACTGGTCAATAATTTTCGATAAATTTTCTATGGCCCGGTCAATATCGGACTTTTTGTAATGGGACCCGAGCAGATAGGTAGATGGGCCATCAACAAAGAGGGTGTTTGGACTCTTGTCGAGAATGAAATCCAGAGCGGCGCTATTCAATGGCCCCTGCACATCAGATGTGAAAAGGAACCGCTCGTCATCTTCGATAAGGGTCTGAACAACGAAGCCGAGTTGATGCGTAAGCCCGTGCAGCACCGGCTCGGAGAAAACAATTTTTGTCTTGCCAAAATTGAACGACTTGCCGTCAGCGATGTTTATCGATTGGGCATACGACTCGATCCGGCTCAGGAAGTTCGCCGCACGCTCCTTCTGGCTCTGATTTACAAATTCGCGTGGGTGCTTGAGAAACACATCCTTACCCTGAAAAATCTCAGGATGGTCCGGATTGTGATGGTCAAAATGGTAGTGGGTGATGACCACTATATCTGAAATATCGACCCATCGTGTTATCGCCTGCCACATCTCCCGGTGCCGATCGAGTTCAATCCGGTGAGGAGGCAATGAATAGCGATCCGGCGCGACAGACACCCCTGGGTCGATGAAGATACGCATGTCTGACGTCTCAACAAATGTTGCCATACTGCGTACGCCAATGGAATCAAATGCGATTGGTAGAATCTTCA
>JBFEPB010000380.1:0-2254 GCA_041550295.1 bacterium
CAAGATAACGTGCCGTCTCAAGCATTTCTCTCTGGGAATTTGTTGTTTTTCTCAGGAGCTCTTCCACCCTCTTGTTCTCCGATATATCGGTGAATGCCGCAAAATAACCTATGATCTGCCCTTCACGCGACCTCCGTACGAGGGTGGAAATACTGACCGGAACAGCAGAGTTGACCGTGCTTTGCAGCGTACACATGAAGTTACGAACAAAGCCTGCCTCAAGCGTTATTTTCTGCACCTGATCGATCTCAGCTCTGTCTTCGAAAAAATCAATAAGTAGTCTTCCCACCAATTCATCCTTTGAAGCGTGCAGCAAATCTTCCAGGGTTTTGTCCACATCCAGTATGACACCCAAAGGACTAACGTATGCGATCGGGGTCGGCAAGAACTCCCAGATGTCTTTTATGTAGTATTCGAACTCGGCAAGTGAGTTGTCTCTAATATTCTTGGCGGTTGACTTCTTCAAAAATCAATCCTTCCAGTCAACAATGAACTCATGGCACGTATCTCCATTGCAGATGCAACTCGTTTCTCTTATTGTCACCAGTGAATTGGGAAACATAAATTTGAACAACCGCCCAAAATAACCTTCGAGATACTTGCAGTATACCGAATGACAAGTGAATTCGTGCAGCCTAACGACCGCATTTCTCTTCTCTTCATCAATCGCAACTGCCTCCAAGCGGCCGGTATCATAATGTCTTGTCCAGTATTCAGGGGCATGGCTGAATGCCATACGCGGTGAAATAAAAAACTTCATGAAAAGCTTCACTGTGAAAGAATGCTTGGGTGCGGCATCACCCACTGCCTTTACCTCCTCGTCAGACCATTCAAACAAATCTCTCATGACAAGCAGGGATAGTGATCGCAGGCCGAGCGGCATCCATTCCATAGAGCTCAGTTGATCATAGCGTAGTTCGCAACCAAGGTCCTGCATAACGGTTTCGACCTTCATCAACGCCTCACGCCCGTGTTTGTTCCTGACATATTCGGCGTCGGTCTCAAAAACCGCTCCCCGAACCTGACCTTTGATCGACATCAAACGCTCAGCATCTTCCTTGCTCACCATAAAAGCTCCTTTATCTTATTTGCGAGCATCAGTCTGTACGACACTGGAGTACTTACTTCCTATGCGGTCTATGAAATATACTGAATAATTGTGCAAAAGTCAAGCTTTTTCTTCTTATATGTTGATGCAGCGGTATCAGTGCGATAATCCCGCCTTTTACCGCCTATTACCCATGAAATTTAGACTAAACCAGATAAACAAAAGCATTGTCATATATTCAGGTTATACATCTCCGATAAGCATTGCCTTCATACCGAGAAAGTTTTCGCGGTAATTTTTCCCCTGATATAATATGATTGTGATTGGATGGCAAGAAAAGGAGTTTAAGGAGGATTTAAGAAAATGAAAAAAATTGCAGCAAAAATCGTGGCCGGCGCATTGATCTCTCTGTTTGCCCTGCTGTCCTGGCAGGTAATCAAGCTGCGCCAGAATCTCAATGAAAAAATAGAAACGGTAAACATGATGATCTCGAAATATGAAGCAAAAGCTCAATTTGTTCAGGACTACCTGCCGATTGTCAACGAATTCACAAACTCAGAAATCACAGCCAAAAGGATCCTGGCTGCTGTCTATGAAAACAGTCTGCAATACGATATCCAACCTGAATTGATATTATCGGTAATACAGGTTGAGTCTGAGTTCAATCCGAAAGCTTATAGCAACGCAGGAGCCCTCGGGCTCATGCAAATCATGCCGGTCACCGGCATATATGTAGGAAGAAGTCTCGGATATTCGATCAAGAATGAAGATGAACTCTACAATATCGAGAAAAATATCAAGATCGGTGTTGTTTTTCTGAAGGAGTGTATGGACCGAATGGGCGAACGGCGGGGCCTGGGCTATTACTATGCCGGACGGCATACCAAGTACTACAATACTTACACGACAAAAATCGCTGCAGCCAGGGAATTATGGGCAACCGATGCGCAGGCTCTCACCTTTAACATGCAATTGAACAAACTGAACGAGTTGAAGATCTATGAACCCTGATATGCAATTGGGTTGCTGATCGTCAAAAAACGTACTCGAACGCGTCTCGCGGCACCCATCCACCAACACCGCCTGGTAGCTGGATCAGGCAATAATCGGCCCGGGTTTCGCGCACTATTACCTCGGCGCCGTCGTGTAAAACAATAATTTCCTTATAATCGACCCCAGGGCCGCTTGCAGCGCTGACTTCAGGCG
>JBFEPB010000381.1:0-2214 GCA_041550295.1 bacterium
GCACGTTTCCTCCTGGCAATATTAATCCCAAGTGCGAAACCCTTCTGCATTGCTTCCATGTTCAGGACTTCACTTCTATTTGGTACCGCTTCGAGCACCGCTTTCTCCAATGCCTCCCACGAGATGATCTTGGTTAGCCCGAAGCAGGCACCGAGCATTATGATATTAGCTACCACCGGCTTACCTGGTTCGCGTGCGCCGGTATTTCATGACATTTAGTTTTAGGCCTGCTCTTGACAAGGTCCTTGTCCAGAATGACCACGGTGTCTGACCGCTCGTTCACAACCTCATACACTGAATTACTGGGTGAACCGTAGGCTATTACCATCTTCTCGGCGCGGGGGTTGATGACCTCGGCCCGACAGATGTCTCCACTGTGCAATCTGATCTTGTTCACCAGTCGTTTGACCAGTGCCTCGTCGACCTTGGGTTCGGTCGTCTTTGGATAGCCAGATATGTCATGGGTCAGACCGGTTATGTGGACCCTGTGGTCCTGACAAAATTTCGGAAAGCTAGGCACAATACTGTGGTCGTAAGCAAACGCATTGTAACTGACTGGATTCATATGATACTTGCGATCGACGATTTGCAGGTCCTGGGGAACGAAAAAGGTACCACGCATTTCTGTGGTTCCTGCACATGCGGTATGACATAACCGCGCGGGGAAGGGGATTCTCCTTCGACGTATACGCTCACCGGGCATATTGCCACGCAAATGTTGCAGCCCTTGCAATACTTATTATCGATCCTGGGTCTCATCGGTTTCAGATGGCGTTCTGCATCTTGTGCCGGTCCAGGATCGCGTCGGCAAGTCTCTCAAGTGCCGCAATGTCTTCTTCTCTTGGATGACCCTTAACGATCACCGGGTCAATGAAATCCACTTTGAGGTTGGAGAGCATTCCTTTTATTTGCTCCAGCATCTTGCTTCCCCATCCATAAGAACCGATCAGCGATGCATTCCTGGCCTTGGGTCTCAACGCATTGGTAAGGTAAGTAGCGTATACTGCTGCCGGATGCGGCCCGACGAGTACAGTCGGCGTCGCGATGACGATCGTGGCCGCGTCGACAAGAGCGATCGCTAGTTCTCCGATATCAGTGCTGGGCAGGTTGAAGGGTTTGACCACTATGCCGCGGTTGATCAGATCATCAACGAAATGTTTCACCATTTTCTCCGTGCTGCCATGCATCGAAACGTACGGTAGTACCACCTCATTCTTTACAGTATCTGAAGTCCAATCATTGTAAGCGTCGATGATGAATGCTGGTTCTAGGTGAACCGGGCCGTGGCTCGGCGCAATAATATCGATTTCGTAGTCATTCAACTTCTGAAGGTGTTTCCGTATCGTTTTTCTGAACGGCATCATGATCTCGGCGTAGTAGCGCTTGGCAGATTCGTATACGCGTGTTTTGTCTTCGGCATAGATTTCACTGGTCGCGAGGTGTGCACCAAAAAGGTCGCAGGGGAAAAGTATCTTCTCTTCTTTGAGGTAGGTGAGCATGGTCTCGGGCCAGTGCACCCAGGGTGCGAGTATGAATTCCATGGTCCGATCACCCAGGGAGAGCGTTCCGTGGTCCTCGACAGTTACGAATCTGTCCTCGGCAAGATGGAGCAGATCAATGAGCATTGCCCTGCATTTTTCGTTGGTCACAACTCTTGCCCTGGGAAACGCCTGTAGAACCCGCGGTATTCCGCCCGAGTGATCCTGCTCCGCGTGATTGGCTACTACGTAGTCAATAGCATCGACACCGACACTGTTCAGATTTGCCATGAGTTCGTCTGTTTTTATGGGATCGACTGCATCGATGAGCGCTGTCTTTTCGCTACCCTTTATCAAATAGGAATTATACGTTGTGCCATCCGGGAGGGGGATGAGTTCATCGAACAACCGGCGGTCCCAGTGATTTGCCCCAACGTAGAGGATCCCGGGTTTGATCATGCGTGCCGCCATCAATCCATCCTCTCAAACTGCTCTTTCCCGACCCCACAGACCGGGCAGACCCAGTCATCCGGGATTGCTTTGAACGGTGTACCCGGTTTTATCCCCGAGTCAGGATAGCCATTCTTTGGATCATAGATATATCCACATACCGTGCATTTGTATTTTTCCATCTTGATTACCTCCTCATGCTGGACCTTGTCCTTGTGCTGGGTGTAGGTTGGAGCCCTTCTGGGGGATTTTCCCCGCTTGACCCTGTGATAATAATCATAGGTCA
>JBFEPB010000382.1:0-2195 GCA_041550295.1 bacterium
AGCCCTTCGAGGCGGTCGATTTTGCCTTCGACTGCAGCGTCGGCCAGTACTTTAGTGGTTTCCTGAAAGCTTGATGCCGAGAAGAAGGATTCAGTTGAAAGAGCAGCTCGGGTAATACCCAGCAGTATGGGGCGGTAGGTTGCCGGTTTCTTGCCTTCAATGAGTGCTTGTTGATTCACTTCGATCACACGACGCTTATCGACAATCTCACCACCGACAAACGGCGTATTACCTGGTTCCTCGATCTTTACCTTCTGCAGCATTTGCCTCACGATAACTTCAATGTGTTTGTCATCAATCTTCACATCCTGTATCCGGTAGACTTCCAGTATTTCATTGACAAGGAAACGCTGTGTCTCCATAGGTCCTTTGATTCTCAATATATCATGTGGATCGATGGCGCCTTCACATAGCGGGTCGCCGGCACGCACGAATTCACCTGAGTGAACTTTCAGGTATCGGGTGGTGGGGATCTTGTAGGATCTGACATCACCGACTTCTGGCGTGACCATGATTTTCCAGAAACCCTTTTCTTCGTCGACGTCACAGACCCCGTCAATTTCCGTAACTACGGCAGGGTTCTTGACGATCTTCGCTTCGAAGAGTTCCTCAACACGGGGCAGACCGCCCGTGATGTCCTTGCTCTTTCCGATCTCCTTCGGTATTCGTGCGATCAGTGTCCCTGGTGTGATTTTGTCTCCATCCTTGACGAGGAGGTATGTGCCGGCCGGGATTGAAAAGGTTTTGAGCACCTTATTCTTCTTCTCCTGGATATTGATTTTCGGATGATGATGGCGGAGTCTGTCTTCGACAATGACAAACTGTTTGCCTCCGGATCTTTCATCCACCCAGTTCTCCTGCATGGTTACGCCCGGGATAATATCGAGAAATTTTACCATACCGCCTGCCGGACTAACAATAGGTATCGAATATGGATCCCACTCGAATAAGATATCTCCTTCCTCGATACTACTCTTGACCTTTGGATAGATGATGGCTCCAATTGGTATGTTATAGCTGATCCTTCTGCTGCTGCCCTTTATGATCATTCGACCCTTATCATTTAGGGCAATCAGCAATCCATCATCGCGCTCGGCTGCAGACAGATTTTCGAAACTGACCTTGCCCGAGAATTCGGCATTACGCGAAGCACTCTCGGCGATCCTCAGGGCGACACCTCCGGTGTGGAATGTTCGGAGCGTCAATTGGGTTCCGGGCTCGCCAATGCACTGCGCGGCAAGGACACCGACTGCTTCGCCGATCTCGACCATGCGGCCGGTTGCAAGATTCCGACCATAACACTTTGCACAGAGACCGACCGGCGCTTCGCAAGTGAGAATTGAGCGTACTTTTACCTTTTCGATCCCACTCTTCTCAATCTTCAATGAATCTTCGTTTGAGATCTCGGCACCGGCTTTGACAATAACCTCGTTCGAAAGCGGATCCATCACGTCGACCAGTGCGACCCTGCCGACTATTCGCTCGCTAAGTGGTTCAACGATCTTCTCGCCTTCTTTCAGTGCACTTATTTCTTGCCCCATGATCGTACCGCAGTCTTCCATGGTCGTTGTCACGTTCTGGGCGACATCAACGAGGCGGCGTGTCAAATAACCAGCATCGGCGGTTTTTAGCGCCGTATCGGCAAGTCCTTTTCGGGCACCATGTGTCGAGATAAAGTACTCCAGTACGGTGAGCCCGTCTTTACATGAAGATTTTATTGGGGTCTCAATGATCTGTACCGAGGTTATTTTTCTTTGAGGTTTGGACATGAGCCCGCGCAAGCCACAGATCTGGCAGGCCTGGTTTCGTGAACCGCGCGCCCCTGAATTGACCATCATATAAAGAGGGTTGAATCCGGTTCGATCCTTTTCCAATTCCGCGATCAGGTTCTCTTCGATGTCCATTGATACTCTCGTCCATGTATCAATGACTTTGTTGTAGCGTTCAGTTTCCGAAATTAAACCAGCCTGATGGGCTTTGTTTATTTCTTGAACTTCTTTGGCGCCTTTGGACCATATCCTGTCCTTGTGTTTCAGGCTGAGCATATCATCTATCCCGATCGTCAAACCGGAGACGGTTGCAATTTCAAAGCCGAATTTCTTCAGGTTATCAAGAACATTGATGGTCTTTTCCGTTCCGAATTTATCCAGACTCTCATCGACGATGTCGGCGAGAACTTTCCTGTTCACTTCAAC
>JBFEPB010000383.1:0-2184 GCA_041550295.1 bacterium
CCTTGATGACCAGTCCATCCACCTCATATTCCAGAAGATCGCGCCTGTCCTTCCAGTATCCAATATAGCCCATCACTTCATCGATGTTCTTACACAGTTTCATATGCGGGATTATTTTGAATCCGGCTTCGCGCAGCCTCTGAAGCGTCGAATAGTGAGAAGTATACATCCTGCCAGGCGACCTTGGTACGCTGTGTACAAAAATGTCGAGATTCCGACTGGCAACCAATTCGGGGTCGAGCAGTTTCAGCGTACCTGCTGCCGCGTTACGGGGATTAGCAAACAGAGGATCGCCCGCTTTTTGACGCTCGCGGTTCAGTGCCAGGAAAGATTCTTTTGACAGGAAGACCTCTCCCCTCACCTCAATTTCCTGGAGCGCGCCTTCATCAATGAGCATGCGCAGCGGAATTGATCTGACCGTCTTAAGATTGTTCGTAATATCGTCACCGCGGATTCCATCCCCGCGCGTAGCTCCTCTCACGAACCGCCCATCCTCGTACTTGAGCGCCACAGCAACGCCGTCTATTTTCAAAGATACCTCGTAATCGAGAGGTGTTTGAATTGCTTTCTTTACCCTAGCGTCAAAATCCCTGATTTCCTGTTCAGAATAGGTGTTATCCAGACTGAGCATTCTGCTCTCGTGCTCAACCGCCGCGAATTCCTTAAGCGGAGCACCTCCAACTCGCTGGGTTGGCGAGTCCGGTGTCACACATTCGGGGTTTTCGTGCTCCATTTTCTCAAGTTCTTTGTAAAGTCGGTCGTATTCGAAGTCTGATATCTCAGGTTGGTTAAGAACATAGTAAAGATAGTCATGGTAATGTATTTTCTTTCTTAGCCGTTCGATTTTCTTTCTCAAAGAATCTGAGTTCACGGCCAATTATAGCAATCGCCCAATTTGAGTCAAGATTTAGAACTATATTGTTGACTTTCTGGCGTGGATATATAGAATTATACAATGCCTAAACAGGTAGATTTTCTTGTCGTTGGATCAGGCATTGCCGGTTTAACTTTTGCCACCAAAGCAGCCAAGTACGGAGAAGTATTGGTTCTCACCAAGAAAAGAAAGGCTGATTCGAACACCAATTATGCACAAGGTGGTATTGCCGCCGTATTTGGCAAAGACGATGCTGTGGAGTATCATATCAGGGATACTATCAAGGCAGGCGAAGGTCTAAGCCATGAGGAGGCAGTTTCGATCATGGCGCGTGAAGGTCCTGAGTTGGTGAGCGAACTGTACTCAATGGGATGCCGATTCTCGCGTAATGCGGAAGGTAATTTTGACCTGGCCCAGGAAGGCGGTCATTCAAGGAGACGTATCATACACGCCAAGGATTTCACCGGGCAAGAGATCGAAAGGGTGCTGCTCGAAGAAACCAAGAAGGCTAGCGTCACTGTCAGCGAAAACGAAATAGCGCTTGACTTATTGATGCAAGATGGTACGTGCTTCGGCATCTACTATCTCGACGCCAATACGCGTCAGATTGATGTCATCTACGCAAACGCAACGGTTCTGGCGACCGGCGGTATCGGTCAGGTCTATCTGCACACAACTAACCCACCCATTGCCACTGGCGACGGTATTGGCATGGCGTATCGCGCTGGTGCAAAGGTTGCCAATATGGAATTCGTCCAATTCCATCCCACCGCAGTGTACAACATCAAAATAGACGGTCGTTCGTTCCTCATCTCAGAAGCAGTACGAGGTGAAGGCGGCACGTTGAAGACAATAGACGGGGTCGCTTTTATGGAAAAATACACCCCGCAGGGGAATTTGGCGCCACGTGATGTCGTTGCCCGCGCGTGTCTGAGCGAAATGATCGCCACAAACGCCAAATATGTGCTCCTCGACCTCTCCCATCTCCAGGCAGACTTCATCAAGAATCGCTTCCCGACCATATATGAAACATGTCTTGCCTGGGGTATCGATGTCACTCGTGAGCCTATTCCAGTAGTGCCCGCGGCCCACTACCTGTGTGGAGGGATACTCGTCAACGAATGGGCAGAGTCTTCGATAGAAAGACTATTCGCGCTCGGTGAGTGCAGCTGTACTGGTGTACACGGTGCGAACCGACTGGCTTCAAATTCACTCCTCGAGGCACTGGTCTTCGCTACCAGGGCTTCAGAACGGGTGAAAAGAATGAACAGTATAGGAACGGTAGAAAAAATAAGGAGCAAAAAGAGCGC
>JBFEPB010000384.1:0-2175 GCA_041550295.1 bacterium
AATTACGAGAAACGACAAGACCTTGATAATAGGCTCTGTCGAGCCTCATTACTTTGCCGGATACACGGGGGATAGAAAAGCGCTCCTGCCAGGTGTCGCGGGCTATCGCACGATCGAGAATAATCACAAGCATGCTCTGCACCCATGTGCCAAGCCTATGATACTAAACGGCAATCCCATACATGAAGAAATGCTCGATTGTGCAACGGCCTTGGGTAGCAGCAGAATTTACTCGATACAGATGATCCTTGACAGACGCCAAAATATTTACAGAGCATACGCTGGGACCATCATCAGAACTCTCGAGACGGCCACAGATGAGGCCAGAAGAATCTTCTCTGCGCCTATTCCAAGGAAAGCTGACATCGTTGTCACCGTTGCCCAAAGGCCTTTTAACGTCAACCTTTATCAGACGTTGAAATCGATCGAGCACGGGAGACTTGCCCTGAATCATGGCGGTATCTTAATATTTGTCTCACCGTGTCCGGAAGGTCTCGGGCCGGAGAGTTTTGCCAGGCTATTCGAGGATGAAAGCAGTATCGAAACCGCCGCCATGAAGGCGAAGACCGAATACAGGCTCGGAGACCACAATGCGCATAACCTCATGACGCTTCGCAAACACGCCAGGATCTGGGGTGTAACTGAGATCGCTGAGTCCCCCTTGAGAAATGCCAAGATAATGAAATTCAAATCACTGCAGCTAGCGATCGACCTGGCTATCAAAGAAAAGAAAAAGAACCATAGTATCCTTCTCTTCACAAATGGGAGTATGACCGTCCCTGAAATCGGCCGATATTGACTTTTTAAACCACATAAATATAATATACGTAACGATCATTCACGGAATGAAAGAGAAACCATATGGGAGTCATGTCTGGTTCGTCGCATAGAGAACAACTCTGGAGAAAAGCAATGAGAAACCACCGGATGCATACGCTTGCAGCAAGCAAGGAGGAATAATATATGAAAAAAGTAAGCATTATTGGAGCAGGTAATGTCGGCGCAAATGCCGCCTTTTACATTGGAGAAAAGAATTTCGCTGACGTCATGCTCGTCGACATTGTAGAAGGAAGGGCAAAGGGCAAAGCTCTAGACCTCATGGAGGCCGCGCCGGTCAGGTACTACGATGCCAAAATAGACGGATCCGACGACATCGCAGCCATCGCTGGCTCGGAAGTCGTTGTAATTACTGCCGGGCACGTGAGAAAACCGCAGATGTCGCGGCTTGATTTGCTGGAAACAAACGCAAAGGTCGTCGACCCCATTATTCCCCAAATAAAGCAGTATGCACCAGAGGCGATAGTCATTAACATCACAGAACCGGTTGATGCGCTAACGTGCTATATCTGGAAAAAAGGTAATTTCGAACCTAATAAGGTGATCGGCATGACTGGAGTGCTGGATACGACCAGATTGCGTGAATTCATATCAAAGGAGTTGCAGGTCTCTACGGCAAACACAACTGCTGTGGTAATTGGTGGACATCATGACTTCATGGTCATTATCCCCAGATACGCAAGTGTCGAAGGAATCCCGATAACCCAGCTACTACCTCAGGAGAAGATCGACAACCTGATCAAACGGACCAGAGCCGCAGGAAGTGAGATTCTGTCATATCTTAAAACGGCAACGGCACATTACGCACCGGCAGCGGCACTCGCCGAGATCGTCGAAGCCATAATCAAGGATTCGAAACGAATGCTGTGTGTTTCTGCGTGTCTGCAGAAAGAGTATGATGTCAAAGATCTGTGTTTGGGAGTACCGGCTATAATCGGCGCCAAGGGTGTTGAGAGAGTGATAGAACTTCAGTTGACTATCGAGGAACGCCATCAATTCGAAGAATCGGTCGCAGTCATAAAGAACGCAGTGGATGCACTGGAAATCTAGGAGGAGGTAACAAAATGAAAAAGGTCACTATTATTGGCGCGGGGAATGTCGGAAGTTCAGTTGCGCTCTATCTGGCCGAACACAAAATCGCGGATATCTACCTCGTAGATGTTGTCGAGGGTGTTCCCGAAGGAAAGGCACTCGATGCCGAAGAAGCAGCACCGATAAGGCGTTACGATGTCGAACTGCGAGGTTGCACCGATTTCTCTTGTATGGTTGACTCAGACATCGTAGTCATAACTGCCGGTATTGCAAGAAGACCTGGCATGTCTCGGGATGACCTATTAA
>JBFEPB010000385.1:0-2174 GCA_041550295.1 bacterium
AGTAAATCCCGCTGACGGGCATAACACAGACGGTCATAGCGGGAACAGCTGAAAAGTCAACACATTGTGGACGGATGCATACGCCTTGGGTGAATATAGCTGTATTTCAGCTCTTTGGCAGCGCAAGAGTAGACAAAATCTAGCCCCTGCCAGGTTCTATTACGGGTTGGAGGAGTCAATGGCGACAATTTTGTCGAAAATTACGTGATTGTCGCATCTGTCTGAGAAAAGTCACGAAATACAAAGACTTTCACTGGCATAGATATTGCTATTAATAATGGTATGAAGGAGGTATGCATGAGGATGATACCAAAAATAACCATGTTACTTCTCGCAGGTGCTACATTTCTTTTAGCTCAGGAAGTCGAAGTCACCGGAGAAGTTACAAGCGTCGACGAGGTTGAGTATGAGGACGTGGGTTTCACGGTGCTTCAGGCTCAGATCCGTACAAGAACCCAGGAAAGAATCACACTGGAACTTGGACCCGCATGGTATATCGAAAATGACATAGAAGAAGGCGACGAAGTCACAGTGCGCGGGAAATATCTTGAAGCGAGTAAGATCCGGGTCCGTTCAATGATCTGCAATAATACAACGTCAGTACTGCGAGATGACGCATACCAACCGCTGTGGTTGAGAACAAGATTACGGGTAGAGAATCATCTATATGACCCGAGAACCGAGGAAACAGTTGATGGCGAAGTCACCGATATTTACATTGTGGACGGCGACGTTTCATCCACGATGGAAGCAATGGTGAAAACCCAGGCCGGAGAGCTGGTCAGGGTCAAATTGGCACCGGAGTGGTACCTTCGCAGCAGGGTACGCGTCGGTGACGAGCTCGAAGTGAGAGGCTCAGCGATCACAGATACGGGTGAGACGATAATCATGGCAAGAGAAATGAGAAATCTCAGGACAAACCTGGAGATCGCAATCAGAAATGCTCAGGGTTTTCCTGACTGGTGTGGAAAAGTAAAGGGTATGCACAAAGACCAAGGCAGACCATGCTGTCAAGATGAGCTAATAGGTCGTGGTCAGGGCAGGCAGTAAGTTCCTCAGCACGGGAGGAGCAATTATGTTGCTCCTCCCTCTTTTAGTCCACTCATACAGCATTGAGGGTGTTTCGTTCGCCTATAATATCACCAACAATATCAACGGTTTTGACCTGAGCGGCGGCGGGCAAGTTGCTAGCCTGAGGCCATATGTCCTGAATGAAGACGTCGTAATCTTCAACTACAATGGTGATTTCTCGATGATAGACTTCAATCCCACAAATTTCTACATGGCAAACAACATTGGCGTAGCAAAGAAGGTTCTTCTGCGGGGAGTGGGCAATAAGACCACATTATATGCGGGACTGTACAGTTTCTATGCTCCTTCGTACACCTTATACAATCTCATCGACGTCGTTGGCGGAGACTCATTGAACATGTATGTAGGGAATTTTCTCTTCTCAGCCGGCGGGCACGTAAGGTATAAGTATTTTTATACCGACCTCATCAAGAGCTATTACGAACCTCAGTTGAAAGCCAACATCAGAATCCCCCTACCCTACACATATTTCACGCCTGGATTCATGGGCGGACTCAGGATTTACGGCGAAGAAGGCCTCCCGTTCTATGCTGCCGGTGCGCAACTTTATTTTCCGCTGACGATGGATCTCTCGCTCGCCACCTGGTTCGGTCTCAGCCAAATCTCCGATCCCGATACCGAATACATAGCACCAATCCAGTATGTAGATGATCCATTTTTTGAGGAAGAAAACATCAACGAAAAGTATGAAATTGGTTTGCACGTCACAAAGTCCTTCTTGAAACAACAAGCGTTTGTCGAGGTCGATGCCAATCTCTTCCGCAAGCGCTTCTATGAAATGGAAGGAATGAGCAGAGAGGATGAAGGTGCTCATGTATCCCTGCAATACACGAAATTTGTGAGCAGCACACTCGTCTTCTACGTTAAGGTAAGTACCCTATTCAACTCCTCGACGGTCAACACTTTCGATTATGTAAAGAATGACCTTGAACTCATATTTGAATTGATTTTCTAATCACTTTGTATATAATAGGCAGGAATGAAAGCTAGGATTCTGATCCTCATATTCATTTTTGCCTGTGCGCTGACTTTCGCTTTCCTGACGGTGCGTTTCACAAATTACAGTCTTGAGCGGACCTTCC
>JBFEPB010000386.1:0-2165 GCA_041550295.1 bacterium
CTCAAGATCATACTCGGCATTGAACGTTCCTGGCTCGGGGGAGGTTCGAAATGAAAATTCTCGAATCTTTAACAAAAATACCAAGACGCATCATCTTTCTTACGATCGCACTTGCAGTTGCAATACCTCTCGTGGTGCCAATAGGGATACCAGTGAACATCATGCCTCAAAGTAAGAAACTATTTGATGCGATCGAGACACTCGACAGCGAATCAAAACCCGTTCTGATATCTTGTGATTTCGACCCACAGTCACTCCCTGAACTCTACCCGATGTTTCTCGCTATATCACGGCAGTGCTTCTCAAAAAACGTCAAGGTGATCCTCATGGCGCTTTGGCCGCAGGGTACCGGTATGGTTGAGATGGGATTGGCAGAACTCTCCAACGATTTCACGAAAGAATACGGCACCGATTATGTGTTCCTGGGCTACAAGTTTGGGGTTGCTGCAGTCCTGCTGGGGATGGGAGAAAACATCAAAGCGGTATTCCCTGTTGATTACTACGGCACTGCCCTTGATTCACTGCCAATGATGCGTTCAATACAGAATTACAAGGACATAAGTATGATCGTCACACTGTCAACAGGTGACCCCGGATGGCGGCAATGGCTTCTTTTCGCACAATCAAGGTACGCTGCCCGCCTTGGCGTTGGAGTCACTGCGGTCTCTGCGGCTGATGTATATCCCTATGTCGAGACCGGCCAGGTTACCGGACTACTTGCAGGGATGAAGGGTGCCTCTGAATACGAGAATCTTGTGCAAAGAAAGGGATATGCAAAAGGAATCTTCAGGGCATCACAAGGCATGGACGCACAATCACTCGGCCATCTGCTGATCATGATCTTTATCATTCTTGGAAATGTAGGATATTTCTACCTGAGGAGGCAGAAATGAACATTTCGATGGACCCATGGATCTGGCTGGCGGCTTTCCTGACCCTCTGCATATTTTCATTTCTATACCGCGATAATATCCTATACCGCTTTGCTGAACATCTTTTCGTCGGTGTCTCAGCAGGATATCTTGTTGCACTCACCTGGCATAATCAAATACTACCAAATCTAATTGACCCGCTGTTCATTCAGGGCAACCTTCTTTACATCATACCACTCCTCTTCGCATTATGTTACTTTGCCCGGTTCATACCACGATTCAACCACTTGATAAGATTGCCGATTGCCTTCGTGTTGGGATGGGGATCTGGTGTAGCAATCCCTGCTTATTTCCAAAGGGATATCATGGGACAAACACGGGGAACGCTACTGGTACGTGAGGCTTTCGCGAAATGGGACAGTGGTCTCTGGTCTATCTTGATCTTGATCGGCGTCATATCAACGCTTGTCTACTTCTTTTTCTCAAGAGAACGTAAAGGCATCATCAAACCAACCGCAAACCTCGGTATTATCTTCCTCATGCTCGGTTTTGGTGCCTCTTTCGGTTACACGGTCATGGCGCGTATCAGTCTGCTCATTGGAAGACTGCAGTTTCTGCTGGGAGAGTGGTTGGGGATAATACAATAAGACGATAGAGACGTTACGAGCGTTAATAACGTTTGATCCTTGATCCTGGATGCTCGATACAGAAAAACGATTAGAACGCTAGGATCGTTTAGTTCGTTATTATCGTTAATAACGTTTTAACAACATTGCGAATTTAGAAGAATACTTTAAGCGCGTGAGTAGCGTTCCATTTCTCTGTCTCTCCGTCACGAATTCTGTACAAATCTCTGATTTGGTAACAGAATTCAGTGTCCCGAAATCCCATGGGGATAAAGGGATCTCAACGTCAAGCGTAAGACTGGTGCTTTGTCAGCGATTGACAACAGCTAAGGTCTGCGTATAATAATCCATGGCATTAGCCGATATTCAAAAGAAGAGCGCAGAGGAGCGCAAGCGCGAAAAACGCCTGGTACACACAACAAACGCACTGGGCCGCGATTTTCTGGCTTCAAAGATGATGAAAGGCAAGACCAAAACCTATAAGGATGCTGCCGAATACCTGGCCAAGAGCCTGCTCGACTATCTCTTCTTTGAGGAAGAAAAAGAGCTCAAGGAACTGAACGAACAGCACATCAGCCATTTCATGCTTTTCTACGCACCCAATAAACTAACATTGTCTGCACAGACAAAAGAATACTCGTCAGAAATCTTGACCAACTTCGTGAAC
>JBFEPB010000387.1:0-2162 GCA_041550295.1 bacterium
AAAGCAGGTCGACCTCCAACCGTGGATGAACTAGACCGGGCGGCAAAGCTGATGGCAAGACTTTCCATCGAGGATTTTCCAGGATCGACACCGTACATTACCGAATGGGGTTCGATACGCTCGAGAATCACGAGGAGAGTGGAACCCTATTCTTTCTAATTCCCCTGCTTTTGCGGCTGCCTGTATTGACTACTCATCGGATGATGCTATAATTGCCATATGGAGAGAATTGCTGTCTTGGGAGCTAATAGCATGGTCGGCCGTGAATTGATCACAATACTGGAGCAGCGTAACTATCCGGTGGAAGAGGTATATTTCATGCGTGCTGGTGAAGAACAGGGGGGCAACATTATTTTCAAGGATAGGGAAATAGAAATATTGTCGGACTATGAGCTATTCCTGAACAAAGTAGATATCGTATTTTGTTGCCTGGATAGGGTCAGGGCACGCGCGGCAGTACCGAAATTCAAAGACAAGGCAGTCTTCATCGACCTTTCCGGAGCCTTTGGTTTTGCGTCTGATGTGATTCAGGTTATCCCAGAAGTGAATCCAGACCTTGTGACTGGTGAAGAATCACTCATTGCTAATCCGAGCCCGATGACCATACAGTTGTTGATGGTGATCTATCCGCTACACAAAAAGTTCGGGCTACGTGATCTTCACGTGACGACCCTTCATGCAGTTTCCGACCTCACCGGGGAAGCGTGCGACGAATTGAAGTACGAATATGAGTGCCTGGCCGTAGGTGAGGAAATAATAAAGGAAGGAGATAGCGTTTTTCCATTCAGCATAGTAAGTAACACGATACCGCAGGTTGGAGATTTCTTACGTCATGGCGATACTGAGACGGAGGCCCTTCTCGCTGCAGAAGTGCAGAGGATACTCCGGAGTGATGTAATTCATCTGGGAGCAACCGCGGTCTGGGTTCCAATAATGCGCGGTAACAGCATGGTTATTCACGCAGGATTTGATGGGAGCATGAAGATCAAGGATGCCAAGGCGCTGCTGAAACATACCAAGGGAGTCAAGCTGATGGAGCCTGAAGAGGAGTATCCGATGTCACAGACTGTGGTGGGAAAGGATGACGTGTATGTTGGTAGGCTTAGGCAGGACAAGGTATTTGACAATGGTCTCGCGATGTGGGTCGCAGTGGACAACATGCGCAAGGGGTCGGCGCTAAATGCAGTGCAGATCGCTGAGTTACTTCACTAGTTTTAATCAATACCATATTGTAGTATACCAGATATTTCGGCACCGGTGTTGAGCATGTATACGTGGTTGGGACTCATCTTATCACTTGCCGCGATCATGTTCGTGGCACGCCGTAGCCTGCCGCTCGGTCTTCTATGTGGCGCAGTCATACTCGGGCTTTTTACTCTGCCGATTGAGACGACCGCGCAGCTGATCAGAGATACGCTGGGCGACCCTTCTGTGCTGCTGCTTGGTATCGCAATGGGCTTCATTCCAATGATCGGCGGCACAATGAAGGAGAGTGGGCAGATGGACAATCTGGTGAATAATCTTCGTATCGGTAAGAGGGGCCTGATGGCCTTTGCCCCGGCAATGATGGGGTTATTACCAATGCCAGGTGGTGCATTGCTCTCGGCGCCAATACTTGAAAAAGGCGGCATTGGTGTCGGGAATGATTTGAAGGTAGCAATAAATGATTGGTTCAGACACCTGTTCGTCCTTATATACCCTCTCAGTTCCGCATTGATCGCCTCGGCGAAAATCGCCGATCTGAATGTCTACAGCGCCGCACTATATTTGATGCCCACCTTCTTCTTCGCTCTTATCCTGGGATACATTTTCTTTCTGCGCAGGGTGCACGGGCGTATTGAATATGAGTTTCCATTTTCCCTCAAGGATCTCCTGGTGCCGATCTGCGTCGTGCTGGTTGCACCGGTATTGGATTTTTCGCTCAAGAGATTCGTCTCTCTTCCTGTTAACGAGATGGCCACGGTTACTGGTGTGGCTACGGCGCTTGTTGTCTCAATTCTAGTAAGTAGACGCAGACTCGATCTAATAAGCATCGCGCGCAGAATGAAGCCCTGGAATTTCACATTGATCATTATCGGAATGTTCATTTTCTTGAATATTTTCAGGACTTCAGATGCCGCAAAGGTGATAGGCTCTATTCCTTTGCCGCCGTTGACATTGTG
>JBFEPB010000388.1:0-2161 GCA_041550295.1 bacterium
AGAGTGACCATTTGTTCTACCCTTTGAAGATTACGAGCACGGCGCAAGGTTCGACGTCGATCGAACTCCTGATCCTCACGCCGCGGCTTTTGAATAGATTTCCATCTCTGCCGATCGACCGCATACACTTGAAGCACGAGCCGATAGAGATCAGCCAGGATGAGCTCAGAGAGTTGAATGAAGACATGTACTCTTTGCTCAAGCGTTATGACAAGATGAGACTGCGTATCTGGGAGATTAAGGGCGAATTGCAGGAATTCGATGCCGACTTGCTGGCAAGGTAAGCGGAGTAGTCTTCTGTGAGCCGTCTCAAGCTTGTTTAAAGGAGCGTTGCCGATGAGAAAAAAGAGAAAGATGAAGAAATACAAAAGATATGATATTTTGCCCAAGTGGCTCAAAGGAAAGAAGTTCCCTAATATGTACAAATACCTTTGCGGTCCAAGGATCTACCCGGATCCGATCACGGGTCGTGAAAAATTGACCGGCGTGATCGAAAAGACATTTCTTGCTTACAATTCGGCGCGCATCCGGGAGGCCTGCCGTCTGTTTACCGAGAAGATGCTCAAACGCGATGTTTACGTAGGCATGAGTCTTGCCGGCGCTTTGACGCCTGCTGGTCTTGGCAAGTCCGTAATCGTTCCTCTAATAAATGCCGGCTTTGTGGATTGGATCGTCTCTACCGGTGCGAATCTGTATCATGACCTGCATTTTGCCTTTGATCTGCCATTGCATATCGGGTCTCATCATGTGAATGATGCCGCGCTGCGTGATAGCGGCGTGGTTCGTATCTATGATATTCTTTTGAGCTATACCGATTGCTTGCTTGAAACAGACCGGCTGCTGCGTGAGATTTTGAGCAAGCAGGAGTTCCAGCGGGTAATGGGTACTTCTGAGTTGCATTATCTGCTCGGCAAGTATTGTGCAAAGGAGGAGGAGAAACGGGGGGTTAAGAATGTCTCGGTCCTTGCTGCTGCTTACCGCGCAGGGGTTCCTATTTATACAAGTTCGCCAGGCGATTCTGGAGTAGGCATGCATATCGCTGAAAATTCGCTGCGTGATTTTGGCACTCGTCTTGTGCCATCGATCGATGTGAACGAAACCGCGGCGATTGTGTATGCGGCAAAGCAGTCGGGTGGCAAGTCGGCAGTTATGCTTGTTGGTGGCGGCAGTCCGAAGAATTTCATTCTACAGACCGAGCCCCACATTCAAGAAATATTACACATTCCGGATGTGGGACATGATTACTTCCTGCAGATCACTGACGCACGGCCTGATACAGGAGGTCTTTCAGGTGCGACGCCGCACGAAGCCGTATCCTGGGGTAAGGTCGACCCGAACCGGCTTCCTGATGCGATCGTCTGTTATGTCGATGCGACAGTTGTACTGCCGCTTTTGACCCATTACGCACTGGCAAAACATAAGAAACGCCCGCTGCGCAACCTCTACGCGAAGCGGGATGAGATGGTTAAGAAACTGGTTAAGAGATACTGGAAAGAAAACGAGTGATCTTGCGCGAATGCGCAGGACCATTACAAGGGGACTGGCTCCGTAAGGTGCCTGTCCCCTTGGTCCTCCGTCATTCAACGTTGACTTCCAAAAAGGGAAAAGGTGAGTGAGGGGACTTGAACCCCCAACCATTGGAGCCACAGTCCAATGCTCTGCCGGTTGAGCTACACTCACCACATAACGCGATGCTTGGCCGCCCCGCTTCGTAGAGCGATGCGGGGATTCTTGATTCCTGAACCCAGCATCATATTATAATCGATCTCACTAGTGGCGCAATAAATTTTTCACTTCAGCCACCGAGAGATGTAAATACCCCGCACAGGATTTGAACCTGCAACCCGCTGATTAAGAATCAGCTGCTCTACCAGATTGAGCTAGCGGGGCAGACTTAACAAGCAAAATCTACATTTTGAAAGAACATTCAGAATGAAACTCCGTACTTTCTACGAAAGTACGAGAGTCCTCAACTCTGCATGTAAATCGCAGATTTAAGCAGAGTTGGGACGCGCCTGAGGTGAATCGAACACCTAACCTACGGATTAGAAATCCGTTGCTCTATCCGATTGAGCTACAGGCGCAAAGGGGGACACCCCCTTTTCTCCACTCGGTTTTTGAAACAGAATCAAAAATCCTCGTGGAGACCGCATATCCCCCG
>JBFEPB010000389.1:0-2156 GCA_041550295.1 bacterium
AAGCTGCACTGCCGACGATCAAGTACATAATCGACAGCGGCGGTATACCGATAATTGCCAGTCATCTGGGCCGGCCAAAGGGCAAAGTCGATGCGAAATTGAGCCTCGAACCGGTTACCCACCGTCTGGAAATGCTCTTAGACCGTAAGGTGAGTTTTGCGCCTGATTGCATCGGCGACGAGGTCAAGAAAATGGTGGCCGGGCTAAGACCTGGCGATGTGCTTCTGCTCGAGAACCTGAGATTCCATATCGAGGAAACCAAGAATGATGAGGGTTTTGCAAGCGAACTTGCCTCGCTCGCCGATCTGTATGTAAACGACGCATTTGGCGCAGCTCACCGGGCTCATGCTTCGGTTGCCGGTATTGCGTATAATTTTGCTTCTCCTGCCGCCGGTATGCTCATGGAACAGGAACTGCAATACCTTGATGGTGCGCTCAAAGACCCCAAGCGTCCGCTGCTTGCGATCATCGGCGGGGCGAAAGTATCGACCAAGATCGGAGTCATCCAGAACCTGCTGAAGATTGTTGATAACCTGGTCATTGGTGGCGGCATGTGTTTCACGTTCTACAAAGCAAAAGGTTTGAATATCGGAAAGTCACTCTGTGAGGATGAGTTTCTGCAGGAGGCTAAGGCTGTTCTAGGCAATTCAAAGATGTATCTTCCTGATGACGTTCTTGTTGCCAAAGAGGCAGAAACCGGCACTCCGGTCCAGACCGTTGCGGCAGATGCGATACCTGATGATCACATTGGGGTGGACATCGGCGCGAAATCAGTAGCAAAGATAATTGATTTCATTAAAGAGGCAAAGACCATCGTGTGGAACGGCCCAATGGGTATTTTCGAAATAAATGCTTTTGCCAGAGGTACTGAGTTTGTCGCTAAAGCGGTCGCGACCGCTACCAAGGCAGGAGCGATCTCTATTGTCGGTGGTGGTGATACGATTTCAGCACTTAAGAAATTCAATTTGCTGGATGCGGTTAGCCATGCCTCAACCGGTGGTGGAGCCAGCCTTGAATACCTTGAGGGTAAACAATTACCGGGTATCGAGGCCTTGAAGGAGAAATGATGGAGCCGATAATTGCGGGAAACTGGAAGATGAACAAGGACCCTGCTGAGTCAAGAACACTTGTTCAAGAGGTAATGAAGTCGGTCGGCGACGTGAAGGACAGGATAGTCATAATCATACCGCCGTTCACTTCTTTATCCTCGGTGAATGAGCTGATACGCAACACACGATTCAAACTCGGCGGACAGAATATGCACTGGGAACGCAGCGGTGCATACACTGGCGAGATATCCGGGCTGTTCCTGAAAGCCCTTGGGTGCGAGTATGTAGTGCTTGGTCATTCTGAGCGGCGGCATGTCATGGGTGAAACCGACGAGATAATAAACAAGAAACTGAAGGTCGCGCTTGAGATTGGTTTGATCCCTATATTCTGTGTTGGCGAGACTGAGAACGAAAGGGAATCGGGCACGACAGAAGAAGTGATCCAGAGGCAGATCAGTGCCGGGCTGAAGGGCATTGAAAACGAAGCGCATAAGGTGATCTTCGCCTATGAGCCGGTGTGGGCAATAGGGACAGGGAAAACTGCATCGCCCGAACAAGCGGTTGAGGTGCATAGCTTCATACGCGGTATGCTCAAGAAGCCGAGTACGATCCTCTATGGCGGCAGCGTGAAACCGGATAATATCGATGCGTTGATGAAACAAGATGAAATCCAGGGTGTTCTCGTCGGAGGTGCCAGCCTGAAGCCGGAAAGCTTTGCGCGGATAGTAAAATTCACGCATTCTTGACACCTGCCCCGAAATAGGTATAATAAGGACATGGAACGACGAACGGACATAACTTTTCGCGAGGAGGCTTCATGTACGGTGTGATCATGTTTTTTCACGTGTTGATCTGCATCCTGCTGATCGTCGTGGTGTTGATGCAACAGACAAAAGGTGCAGGGATTTCGAGCGTGTTTGGCGGAGGCGGTACTGAATCATTGTTCGGTGGCAAAGGTGCAACTCCATTCTTCGTGCGCCTGACCTCAGGATTAGCCATTGGTTTCTTTGTTACTTCCCTGACCCTTGTTCTACTTTCACGCCGTGGAAGGCCGACAACTGCTGTGGAAAAGGGTATTCAGGAGATGCCGATGCAGCAGGGTGTACC
>JBFEPB010000390.1:0-2152 GCA_041550295.1 bacterium
TGCCGCTCTACGGCCATGAACTGGCAGGCCCGTTCGACATCTCTGTGTTCGAGGCCGGGTACGGCTGGGCCATCAACCTAAATAAGGAGTTCTTCATCGGTAAGGCGGCCATGGAACGGAGGTCAAAAGCAACTGACATGACGGTCGCCAGGATTCAACTGCCTGGAACAAAGGGCACACGCCCGGTTCGGCAGAACGACGCGGTGCTGGATGCCCATGACCGATGCATCGGCTGGGTGTTGAGCAGTGCGATGATTGATGAAAAGCAGACCGCCCTAGCTTATGTGGACAGATCATACGTGCAAGGCAACGATACCATGGGGATATACTATTCGGCGAGAAGCGACAGGCAGATTCGACAGGGCAGAAAGCAGAATATTGAAAAGGGGGAACCTTTGGAACCGGATTTAACAAGCAAGGTATTGAGTCGATTTGCAAGATTCTGATTGGAGATAAGAGCTATGATTGTAGAAGGATTGCTCTATACTAAACAACATGAATGGGCAAGAGTCGAGGGTGATATTGCGATTATGGGAATCACAGATTACGCGCAGATGATGTTAGGTGAAATTGTCTTCGTAGAATTGCCCACCATCGGTACAGAAGTCCGGTCGGACAGTGAGATCGCCGTTGTTGAGAGTACAAAGGCCGCCAGCGATATCTTTTCGCCGGTGACAGGTAAAGTAACAGCCGTCAACTCAGCGCTCGAATCGGAACCGGAACTAATAAACAAGGATTGCTACAACGCCGGGTGGATCTGCAAGATAGAGATCGCTGACGACACATCCCTTGAAGCCTTGCTGAACGCAGAGCAGTATAAACAATACGTCAAGGGTTTTGACCAGAAATGAGCCGTGCCCCGGTAACATCAAGCGCACTGTAGCTCTGAAAGAGGGTCCAACAGATGCCTTTTATATCGAATACATTAAAGCAGCAAGACCAGATGCTTGCTGAGATTGGTCTGACGAAACAAGATCTCTTCGCCGATATTCCTGCAGGACTATTGTGCAAGGATTTTAGGCTACCCCCGGGTTTGAGTGAGCAGCGGGTACGTGACAGTCTGGCGGAGCTTGCGGAGAAGAATTCGACACACTTGACGTGTTTTTTGGGGGGTGGTTTCTATGATCATTTTACGCCTGCGGCCGTTCATTCAATTGTCTCTCGCAGCGAATTCTACACGGCATACACGCCTTATCAGCCGGAGCTTTCGCAGGGGACCCTGCAGGCAATCTACGAATACCAGTCGGCAGTTTGCAGGCTAACGGAAATGGAAGTGTCGAACGCTTCGCTGTATGACGGGGGAACCGCTCTCTATGAGGCTATGATGATGGCACACCGCATTACGGGGCGGAACAAGATTATTATCGACGACAGCGTAAATCCCATTTACCGGGTGATGATTCATTCCTACACGCGCAATTTGAGGATCGAATTTGAAGAAAGCCAATGCAAGGATGGTCTGGCAGATCGGGACCAAATACTTGAAAGGATCGATGACAAAACATCAGCGGTCATACTGCAGAATCCTAACTTTTTCGGCTGTATAGACGACTTCAGCGACATCGCAACCGCCGCTCACGACAAAGGTGCCTTGTTGATCGTCTCATGTTATCCAATTTCGTTGGGGATACTTAAAACGCCCGGGGCAATGGGGGCCGATATTGCAACAGGTGAGGGACAGAGTCTGGGACTGCCGTTATCATTTGGCGGCCCCTATCTGGGTCTAATGGCTGCGAGAAAGCAATACGTTCGGAAGATGCCGGGGCGAATCGTCGGTGAGACAACCGACGCATCCGGCCAACGGGCATACGTCCTTACACTCCAGGCACGCGAACAGCATATACGCAGAGACAAAGCTACCTCAAATATCTGTTCAAACGAGGCATTGTGTGCGTTGACCGCACTTGTATATCTTTCACTGCTCGGTAAAGAGGGCTTGAAAGAAACATCACAGCTCTGCGCCGATAAAGCAAGCTATGCATACAGGCGGCTGACGGCGATACCCGGCGTGCAGCCGCATTTTCACGGCAGATGGTTCTTCAACGAATTTGTGCTGGATTTGCCGTGTGAGGCGGCAGATGTGATTGCGAAGTTGATCGAAAGAGGTTTTGCGGCAGGCTTTCCTTTGAGCAGATACTACAGCAGGATGGAA
>JBFEPB010000391.1:0-2148 GCA_041550295.1 bacterium
ACGCAGATTACTTATGTAGTACTTTGCTGCTCGCTTGGATTTTTGTGGTATTAACGCCGGGTTGATCAATCGGTATCGCCGCCTGCCGCTCAGATATTTTTCATGATGATCTCGGCTACTCTCTTGCCGGAAAGCAGCATGCCTCCGAAGATCGGGCCCATTCTCGGGCCGCCGAACACCGCGTTGGAGGCCATGCCGCAAACATAGAGATTCGGGAACGCTTCTCTTGTATTCTCGACGGTGAATTGCTCGGCGATTTGGGCACACATTGATTTTTCGCCTTCTATTTTCCCCGAGGGCGTTAGCAGAGTACCGCCGCTCTTTTTCTCGACGATACGCACGATCTCGCATGGATGACCCGTTGCGTCGACCACGACTCTCGACTGAAAAGAGATGGGGTCGATGTGCAGTTTCGCCATTTCTACGCTCGACCAGTTAATAACGACGCCGGCAACTGTATTCTCGCGCAGCATCACATCCTCGATCGTGATAAGGTTGAAGACTCTGGCGCCTGCTTTCAGGGTTTTGTCGGTCAGGGCGGCAGTAGCCTCGAGCGAATTGGCGACAAAATAGCCGGGTTGATATTCGTGGTAGCGAATACCAAACTCGTCGAGAATCTCCTTGGCGCCCTCCTGCACCACGATGCGGTTGAACATGATGCCGCCGCCAGGCATGCCGCCGCCGAGTTTGAGCGCTCGTTCGAAAATGATTGTCCGGTAACCTTTCTTTGCGAGATAGTACCCGGCGCACAGACCAGATGGCCCGGCGCCGCCGATGACGATATCACTCTCGATCGAATCGAGCAGATCGTTCAGATACGATTCAACGATCGCTCTTGAGATTACTGTTTCTTCGATCATCTCAGAATACCGAATCTCCCTCCCATTGAAAAACGGAACCAGACGTCTGTTTCGTCTCCATCACGAGCGCTATTGTAGAAAATCAGCATACCGGGTTCCATGAACAGATCCGTGTTCCGCGTAACCGAGTAGTTGAATCCTAAACCACCGCGGAATGCCATATCTGTATGCCCATCCGCACCGAGTCCGAAGCCGAAAAATGCGTAGGGCCTTATACCCGATATTGGCAGGTATATCATACCGTCCAGCGACAACGAACGGAGATTGAAATAGAACACCTCTTCACCGTCTCCAAAACTGAATTCAGCAAGATCCATGCGCAAACCGAAATTCCTGAGAGGATTGGCGATGAGTTCAGCCCCGAAACCTCCACGTACGCTACCGATATAGATACTTGCCTTGGGACCGAGTTCGATCAGCGGTCTCTTCGCACTTCTACGGATTGCAGCGTGGCTTACACCAACGAATATCAACAGTAGTACAAGGATGGTAAACTTCTTCATTCATATCCTCCTTTTAGACGATTCTACATAAAATGATACTCATTTCAAGCATTTAAGAGCACCTGGAAGCAGGCTAAAATATGCACACTCTGCGCCAACACAATTGTCCGCAAAAGAGTTACGGAGTCTTGGCAATTTGTGCGGCTCAAGTTGCGGCTATCTTTTAATTGCTTTTTCGAGAAAGGCGATGGCTTCCTTTATCTTCTTCGGGTCACCGCCACCGCCTTCAGCCAGATGCGGTTTCCCACCACCACCACCACCAAGAATCTTTGCAATATCTTTGATCAACTTGTTCGCCGGATGGGAATTCGTAATCGCCTGCCCGGTAAATATTAAATAGTTGAGTTTACCCTTTACTTCCTGATACAGTATTCCAGCCGACCCGGGGTCTTTCTCCCTTATTAGATCGGCAACAAGGCGCATGATTTCGCCCGGATAGTCATCGAGTTTGTGCGCATATACGCAGTGTTCTCCCTTTTTTCTATCAATCAGGTCATTAGCTTCGATCCGGGCGAGACGGGCGAAATTTTCTTGGTTGGATCCTTCGAGCTCACGCATTTTTTGCTGGAATTCATTGACCTTGGCGACAAGTCCTTTTTCCGAACTGAAGATCTGTGCTAGTTCGTGGATCTGTTCGAATTTTGTTCTCAACTCGGAGAAAAGCATCATGCCGACGACCGCTTCTATTCGTCTAATGCCCGCAGCCACGGATTCCTGGC
This sequence comes from bacterium, assembly GCA_041550295.1. Lineage (GTDB taxonomy): Bacteria > Hydrothermota > Tepidihabitantia > SM23-42 > SM23-42 > SM23-42. The sequence goes on from JBFEPB010000391.1 coordinate 2,083, forward strand.
CGATTATCTTGAACATACCAACCTCGCCCGTATTATTAAGATGTATCCCGCCGCACAGTTCTATTG